>JBGCDT010000210.1:0-9334 GCA_045105695.1 Saprospiraceae bacterium
ACTTCGTTCTGTGAAGGAAGTACCACTACCCTTTCACTTTCCCAAAACTATAACTCTTACCAATGGAATGACAACAGTACACTTACAGAACTAGAAGTTAGTGATGCAGGGACTTACTCCGTCGTCATTGCTGATGACAATGGTTGTACGGGTACTGCCGAAATTGAAGTGACCATCAGTGATGAAATTCAAGCAGAGATCATTGGAGCGACTTCGTTCTGCGAAGGTAGTACCACTACCCTTTCACTTTCCCAAAACTATAACTCTTACCAATGGAGTGATAACAGTACTAGTGAAAACTTAGAAGTCTCTCAAGCTGGTACATATAACATTATAGTTACAGATGCGAGTGGCTGTAGTGGTACGGCTTCTATCACTGTGAATATAGATCAAGTCATATCTCCTGTAATCGTTGGACCACTTAGTTTTTGCGAAGGAAGTAGTGCGAGCCTGACTGTATCTGATATTTATGACAATTATGAATGGTCGACAGGTGCCAACACCACTAATGTGGATGTAGACGTCAGTGGCAGTTATACTGTTACCGTTACTGCTGCGAATGGCTGTACCTCAACAGATGCATTTGAGACCGTCGCAGTAGGTGCTTTGGAAACCAACCAAGAATTATCGATTTGCTTTGGAGAGACAATTTCTGTAGGAAATTCTACTTACGAAAACAGTGGTGACTATGTAGATCTCTTAACCAGCATGGACGGATGCGATAGCGTCGTGTACACCTTGTTAGAAATTGAGACAGAACTTTTAACCAGCGAATCACTAACAATTTGTCATGGCGGAAACTACCAGGGAAACACGTACACACAGGATGCAAACATTCCTTTTACTCATACAAGTATACAAGGTTGTGATAGCACTCATACCGTAATGCTTTCTGTACTAGATCAAATGACAGCGGTGATTGTAAGTTCAAGTGATTGTTCTGACAGCGGAACGATAACCGTCAATTCGTTTGGTGGCGCAGGGTCCCATAGTTATCTGTGGAATAATGGAGCGACTACGCAAACGCAGGAAGATGTTCCCCCTGGAAATTATACAGTAACCATCACAGACAACTGGGGTTGTAGCACCACAAGCGCTGGTTTTATTGAGCCAGGTAATGAAGTGAGCTTTGATTTTGAAATAGAACCCATTAGCTGTTTTGGAGAAACCGATGCGATCGTCGAATCTATGGTTGTTTCCGGAATGCCGCCTTTCACCTACAATTGGTCTACAGGAGCGAATACTTCTTATATTGAAAATGCGGGAGCGGGTAATTACACATTGCTGATTACGGACGCAAATGGTTGTCAGTTCGCTAGCTCTGTCTTGATAGGAAATCCGAATCCTTTGGTCATTGATCCCGTCACTACAGGTACAACCAATAATGACGGAACAGCCACTGCTTTTGTCAGCGGAGGTACTTCGCCTTATTCTTATGAATGGGAGGATGGACAAACATCGGCTGTTATCACTGGACTTGGAATCGGGTTTTATGCTGTAACTGTAACCGATGCACATGGTTGTACTACCGTTGGTGAAGCACAAGTTTCTACTCCGACCGCTGTTAAAGACATAGAGGGCGTATTAGCCTTTTCAATAAATCCAAATCCAGGGAGTGGGCTTTTTAATATGACATTAGAAACAGAACGAGCGATGGATTTCAACTACTCCGTTTATGGAATCAGTGGAGCTAAATTATTGGATTTTGAGGAAACACAAGCTAGAAGAAAACATGAAGCGACTATTGATTTAACGGAGAAAGCAAGTGGAATTTATATTGTAGTTGTCAATGCTGAAGGGATTCGTTTGGTTAGAAAATTAGTAGTAAGTAAATAATGTAACCAAACTTTTATTGAATTGATATTTTGAAAAATGAAAGATACTGTTGTTCAATTAAAAGAGCTCGTTTCGAATAATGAGATGACGAAAGTGCTGGCAAAGCTACAGAGTATTTTTGCACTAGCTGATTCAGAGCTAGCGACAGATGCCATTTTGCTAAGCGCCCGATTTAATAAATTAAAATCAAATATCCGAAGAGGTATTTTAGCGCAAAGTGAAATTGATCTCGTGGAAAACAAAATAGCTTATGCCGCTCTTTCTTTAATTGAAGAATTAGAAAATGATCCAGAGCAGTTTAAACAATTCGATCAGGTAGAGGAGAAAATCCAGCATGATAGCAAGGAGAAAACTAATATGCCTTTGCCCAATTTCTTACAAGATGCTTTGGTGCAACGAATGGGTTTTATCAAACAGAAAAAGCTATCATTAAAAGCACTTTGGATAGATGATAACTCTGGTTTTCAAACCTATGAAAAGGAATTACTGAAAACCATTGGAGTTCATTTCGACACGGCTCATTCATCGGAGGATGCTCGAAAAATAATGAATCATTCGGATTATGATTTTATTATTTCTGATATCAGTAGAGGTAAAAATAGCAAGGCAGGTATAGACTTTTTAAATAGTTTGATTGCAGATGAAAAAGAAACTCCTGTGATTTTTTATGCCGCTGCGCTGGATTTTTCTTTGGGTACGCCTCCTTATTCTTTTGGAATGACGAACTTAGTTTCGGAGCTACTGCATTTGGTAATGGATATTGTGGAGCGGAAGTATTGAGAATCAATCCTCAAAAAAGATTAAAAACAAAATCCAATAAAGCTCCAAATGCCACCGCAGAAAAATTAAACGAAAAGATCCCCAGCATATAACAAACCCCAGCCTTAAAATAATTCAATACTTTCCGCCCATCAAAGAACCTGGCTATTCCCCAACAAACAAATAGGACGGCTACTAGTATACAATTATCCAGTAAATTTTCTACACCACTAAAATGCTCCGCAATTCCGAATATAGCTCCCATCAACATCTGAATACCTAACACAAAATAAAGCAGGATTAATATTTCGAAATAATTATAATCATATTTTCTAAAAAACAGCTTAATCCAAAGTGCCATAAAAAAGGCCATTAAAACATTTGCAAATCCGTAGTTATTACTAATCCAATTCACAATAAACGAAATAGCGGAGCCACCCCAATCGAAACCTGAATAGTTCATATAACCATCCTCAAATTGCAAATACCGCTGTAAGACGCTATAAGCCAAAGAACAGAGGATGATGAAACTAATGGGTTTCACCAGCAGCTTTCTATCCTCATGAATATACTTTCGGACACTAGCTCCAGGGCGGATTAGTAATTCTCGAATGGTAAATAATATTCCTTTTTGAAAATTAAAAACGCTTCCAATTTCTGAAAGTATAAATTGGCTATTTATTCTTTTTAATTTTTGAGGATGACCGCAAGTTGAGCAGAAGAGGGTTTCTACTTTGCTATTACATTTAACGCATTTTTGAAATTTGTTTTGTTCTGACATCTCTTTTAATTAATATCATCTTATCCTTCAAACCCAGATTTCACATGCGCTCCATCACAGTATGGTTTATTACCACTATGTCCACAACGACAAAAAGCAGTTTTCTTTTTCTTCGTTTCCGAATTCCCATCCTTTCCTCGAATAGTCAATGCACCGTGGACAATCAAAGGTCCATTCTCCATTACCTCTACCTTGGTCTCTTCTGAGTCTGATGATCCTTCTTTTTCAGCATCGTTCATATAGTAGGTCAGTGCACCGGAAGGACATTCCGCTACCTGATTTTGCAGCTCCACTGTTGTAGCATTTTCGATTTTAATCCAAGGACGTTCCTTTGGGTTGTAAACCTTGGGAAGCATCTTCACACAGTTACCTGCATGATAACATTTTCCAGGTTTCCATACTATCGTGATTTCTCCGTTAGTATATTCCTTTATTTTTTCCTTTTCCATCGTTAGGCGTTTAGCAGTTGTAAAATTATATTGGAAAGATAAACAATTATAAACCGTTGACAAATATCAAATTTCTGAAAAGCAAAATCACCTTATGCATCAAAAGGCGATTTAATATAATTCAATATCTTGCAGCATGACAAAGCTCTCCGCCCTTATCATCACTTACAACGAAGAGCGACACATCGCCAGATGTATCGACTCACTTCTTCCTGTGGCGGACGAGATCATAGTGGTGGACTCCTACTCTACCGACCGAACTAAAGAAATTTGTAAAAGCAAAAATGTCCTATTTATAGAACATACTTTTAAGGGACATATCGAGCAAAAGAACTTTGCTGTAAGCCAGTCAAGCAATGATTATGTTCTTTCACTAGATGCTGATGAAGCACTTAGTCCTGACCTTCAGCAAAACATTCTAGAAGAGAAAAATAATTTCCAACAAGATGCTTACGTATTCAATCGCTTGAATAATTACTGTGGGCAATGGATCAAATACTGCGGCTGGTATCCCGATGCGAAACTTCGACTTTGGAATAAGAACAAAGGAAAATGGGCCGGTGAGAACCCTCATGATAAAGTAGTACTGACCTCAGGTGCCCCTGCCAAAAAATTAAAAGGCGATCTATTACACTACTCCTTTTCTAGTGTGGAAGAACACCTTCAGCAGATTCAGTTATTTACAAACATTAGCTCCGAGGCTGCTTATAAAAACGGCAGAAGATCCAATCTCCTCAAAATCATTTTCAAACCTATTTTCAAATTTCTCCGCGACTATATTTTCAAACTGGGATTCTTAGATGGCTATTATGGCTTTGTGATCTGTGTGAATTCCGCTTTTGCTAAATATCTGAAGTTTCTGAAATTATATGAAATTCAGCGGAAAGCTGGAAAGTAAATTAATTCTGATCTGATAGTTATGCTTAAGTTTGTTGAAGTATTTACTTTATTCGAGACTGTTACTATAGTCAAAAACCTACGTCTTAAGGAAGGATTTTAGTGTAACTAAACCTTTATTTAAAATCATACTTATTTTTTATTAATCAAAACCTAAATAACATGACTAACCTTACTAGTATCTTTAAAATGGCTGCTGCAGCTCTATTACTAACTGCCTTCATAGGTTGCCAAAGTGGATCTAGCGATGCAAATAAGGCCGCAGACAAAATGGGCGATGCCGCTTCAGACATGGCAGATACTTCTACAAAATCAATCAACGACATGGTCAAGGACATTCAGGGATTGACTATTGATGCTTCCGGAAACCTTGTAGACAAAACCGGAAACACGGTTGCAAAAGCAGGTGCTTATATGAAAGACAAAGCAGGTAACATTGTCGATGCCGCTGGAAACATCATCTACCAAGCTTCTAACGGAGCAATTACAGCTACACAAAATACAGCGAACATGACTGCCGAAGCAGCCAAAGGAATCGAAGCGGATATCGCTGATGCCGCTGAGGGAGAAGTTATTTATTTCGTCAGCGAAGATGGAAATTTAGTAGATCAGTCAGGTAAAGTTATTCTCGAAAAAGGAGAGTTTTCAAAATCTGAAGATGGATACTACGTTGACAAAAAAGGGAATCGAATCGGACGAGTATTTAAGAAAATTGGAAAAGCAATCGTAAAAGCTGGAGAAGCTGTAGGTGATGCAGTTGGAGACGCAGCTGGCGCTGTCGGAGGTGCAGTGAGTGGTGCCGCTAAAAAAACGGGTGAATTCTTTTCTGGAATTTTCAAAAAGAAAGATCGCGCTGGTTACACGCATACATTAGAGAACATTGAATTCGAACCTAAATCACACCGAATCACTAATTTTTCTAAAGCAGAGGTACAGGGTCTCTCTTATGCTTTACAGCAAAATCCGGATGCTAAAATTGAGGTACAAGCGTATACTACTGATGGCAGAAACAGCAAAAAATCAGAGGCATTATCTCTTCTTAGAGCAAAAGTTGTAGAAGATATGTTGGTTACATTTGGTGTTGATAGAAAGCAAATTTCTTCAAAAGGAATGGGCGACTCAAACAAGGATAAAGCATCTGATCATAAGATGGAGATTGTAGTAAAATAAAGAACATCTTTAATTTTGTTAAACTTTTTCACTAAATTAAAGTCCTTTTTTTAACTAAAATCACATTATCATGGAAGAATGGATTTATTTTTTACTCTTTGGCGCAGTAGCCGGATGGATTGCAAGCACCCTTATGAAAGGTCGTGGATTCGGCCTCGTTGGCAATATTATCGTTGGCATAGTCGGTTCCGCTCTAGGCGGCTGGCTTTCAAAAGCAACTGGAATTGCCGCTGGTAGTGGATTGATCGGTTCTTTGGCTACAGCCGTAGTCGGAGCGGTTGTTCTTCTCGGTCTTATTAGTATAATAAAAAAGGCATAGTTCAATTTTTACTTAGCTAAATCTCGCGCTGCAATTTCAGAATTGTAGCGCGAGTTTTTTTTGAACTAAAACTTCACTCTATTCTTTGTTCAACTAAAGCTAAAGCTGTAGTCAATTCTTTTTTACTGAATCCGAGAAACTTAAACCGCACCCCTTAGGTTACAATACAAGACAAAAATTTCGCTCGGGTCTTTTTGATAAATTCAGCACAACAATTGCATCTCCAATACTTGATAATACTTTAGGTTTCTTCCTCATTTGATGAAAGGCAGTAAAGCGTTTATCAAACTAAATATATTAGCCACAAACAATATCTAGATGCAAATTAGAAAAGCACAGTTCTCCGACTGGCCTCATCTCTTAGACTGGAGAAACGATGAACGTACCCGTAAAAACGCAGACAACGATTCATACGTCACAGAAACAGAACATAAAAACTGGCTAAAGAAAGTTTTGACTAAAGAAAACTTCCGTCTATATATTGCGCTCAACAATAATATTCCGGTTGGAACAATTCGTAGTGAATTCAACTCAGAAACCTATACCAGCAAAGTCTCCTGGACCATCGCTCCCGCTCATCGCAGCAAAGGCTTTGGCAAGCAAATGGTCAAACAATATCTCGCTAATGCTTCTGAAAATATTCATATCGAAATCAAAAATCATGATTTATTTTCGCAGAAAATTGCAAAACGTCTGAATCTCCAGTTTGACAAAGAGGTAGATGGAAAACTTCACTACTCAAGAAGGCGGTTGGAAGAAAGTAAAATCATTCTATTTTTGGGTTATGATGATTCTCCATTAATCCATTTTTTGAAAACTTCAGGAGAACAGGTTATTCAGAAAGAAGATAAAGTTACTGTTGATTTTTTAAAATCGAATGATATTGATTTTATCGTAAGCTATGGATATAAACACATCATCAAAAAAGAAATTCTAGATTTCTTACCTGGAAAAGTCATCAACTTACATATTTCATATCTTCCCTGGAACAAAGGCGCAGATCCTAATTTTTGGAGCATCGTTGAGGAAACCCCCAGTGGAGTTACTATCCATCAAGTCGATGTTGGTTTGGATACTGGAGATATATTGCTGCAAAATCACGTTTGTTTTTCTGAAACTGACACCTTACGTACTTCATACCTAAAACTTCAACATGAAATACAATATCTATTTAAAACGAATTGGCAACGATTAAAAACAGGACAGATCACACCAAAGTCTCAAGTAGGACAAGGTTCTTACCATCGGTCCAAGGACAAAAATAAGTATATCGAAGACATCAAAAATGAATGGTTAGCTTTATCGATTCCTAAATTAAAAAAATACATCAATGAGACATTTATGGAAATGATAGAAAAAAGCAATTAGCTTTCTAGCCGCCTCTTCTTTTCTCAGAGAACTATTTCAAGGCTAAACAGTTTCCTAACTAAACAATACAATGTTACCCTTCAGAAAACTTTTTGTAAGTCTATTGTTACATTTTTCCCTTCTACTGCTGCTTACCTTTTCGGCAAAAGCCCAAAGAGGATTATCTCTCTCGGCAGTAATGGGCACAGCCATCAATCCTACATTAGACATCAATGGCGAGCAAGTCAAAAACACCTATGGATTCCTCTTCCATACAGAAGCGACTTACACTTTTACCATTTACAAAAAATTATATGGAGAAGCTGGTCTGGCCACTCGCTTGATATTAAGCAGTGGCGAAATAGATAACATTTCTTATAATGCACAAACACTAAGAGTTCAAATGCCTCTAAAGCTTGGTTGCCAGATTACACAAAAATGGACAGCGGCACTAGGCGTAGCTTTCCAAAATAGTAAAGATGTACTGGAATCAGATTTCCGGGAACGCTATTTTTGGCGACCTAATTTAGTAGCTGAAGCAAAATACTTTTGGACAAAAAAATGGTTTATAAAAGGTAGTTTTAATTATTTAATTAGAAATTTACCGGAAGGCTACCTTGTGAACGATCCGAAGGTGGGTTTACTCTTTGGCATTGGAAGACATTTGTAAGCATGTAAACTAAACCTATGAAACCCTACTACTCCCTTTTTGTAATACTATTGTTAGGTTCTTGCTCCAACTTCAACGAAGACTTAGATAATTTCCCACACGCCACCAACCTACATCTACCTCCTGAGCAAATTGAAACCGAACTTCCTGTAATAAATATCATTGCTGATGACACTGAATTCCAGCGTATGTACGACAGCCCTGATGAAGCCATCGAAATAAATGCGGAGTTTAATTTATATCGCAACCAAGAACTGCTCATCAGCCAGGAAACCATAGAATTACAACTCAAAGGAAACTACTCCAGACAGTTCGCCCTTCGGTCATTAGGCATCAAATTCCAAGGTCGTTTCGACAATAGAGAACGAACCCTGATTGATCCACCAAAGACCATTTCCAACCATCGGGTAAACTACATCAAAGCCATTCGACTACGCAACTCCGGTAATGATTTCAAACAAACTATGCTCAAAGATTTAGCGTATACACAACTCGCTATCGACGCCAACCTTAACGTCGATCTTGCTTACGGAGAACCCGCCTTAGTTTATGTAAACGATGAATATCTAGGTCTACTCAACCTTCGAACAGAAGCCAACACCAACGGAATGGCCAGCCTTTACAACGTAGACAAAGACGACATTACTTTAGCTAAAATGTTCAATCCTGGCATCCTCGTTTTCAAGGACGGCAATGAAGAGCGCATCAATAAATTCACAAAAGCAATTGCTGAAAAAGACGTAGCCCATTTACTTTCTAACATTGATCTTACAAATTTTATTGACTATATGATTTTTCAATCCTACATCGCGAATGTAGATTGGCCTTATACCAATGCTCGCTTATTTGCATTCGGTCCGGGACGTTTTCGTTTTGTAATTTTTGATTTGGATAGTGCCAATTGGGTACACATCGGTCGATCGGTGGAAGAAGTCATCGAAAGTGATAAGTCTAACATTATCAGTGATTTATTCGCTATTTTGATAGAAGATGGGAACGTTGAAGATCAATTTTGGAATCGCTATCGAGAGCTGATGGATAGCGGTGTCTTTTCTACAGAACGCTTCGAGGAGATCGTTATTCAGCAAAAAGAAAAAATCGAAAGA
>JBGCDT010000211.1:0-48393 GCA_045105695.1 Saprospiraceae bacterium
ACACCAAAGAAGGCGAGGAGTTTATAACACTGCAAAATGGAAAAGATATTCGTTTGGATAAAATTCTGAAAATAGATGGCGAGGAGTTTCAGGGGACTTGTGGCTTGTGATGTGAGAAGGGGATAGCAGAGATTTTGAAACAACAGCAAAATATTATTCTTAGGTAAAAAAGGCACATTTTCTCTTCACTTCTTCCGCGGATCTATTCACTCTAGACGAAAAACCTACTCTGCGACTTTCCCTCCTCCCCAAGTCATATAAATTGCCATCCCCGCATAATAGCCAACGGTACCATAAGCAAGTCCTTTCACCCAAATCGGAACAAGTGGGTAATAAAAAACACTCAGCAAGACGGTTATAAAAAAGACAGCTGTCACCGCAATCGTCGTTTTCATAAATCGGCTATTCTGACTTGGATACACAAACTTGATCGGCACAAAATGTAGAATAGCAAAAATGAAAACCATGGCCGTTTGCAAAAGCGGAATCTGAGGAAAAATAAAAACCATAAAAAATACGACCATATTCCACATCACTGGAAAACCAATAAAGTAGTTATCAGACGAAACCATTCCATCCTTCCCATAATACAAAGCTGATACTAACAATATAATTACAACACAAGGCAGTCGCCAAAATTCATCGACTACTTCCGCCATATAAAAAAAATACGCAGGTATAATCGCATAAGTCGCAAAGTCAATTACATAATCAATCGTTTTCCCATCCACATGTGGTAATACTTCTTTGACTCTGAATAGCCGAGCAAAAGTTCCATCCACTCCATCAATAAATAAGCAGAGCAACAGCCACAACATCGCCTGTGGCCAATCGCTCTCATTGATCGCCAGGATGGCCATGAATCCAGAAACTAACCCACTGGATGTGAAAGCATGAACGGACCAAGCCAACATTCGAGCGGTAAAAGAGGGAGAAGTATTTTTCAAAAGTTTAGTTAGTTTTGACCGTGGAGAATGTTTAGTAACTGAATAATCGAATGTCAGATAAAGGATTGAATGGATGAACTTTGAATGATTGAATAACCTTCTATCCCTAGTAACCCGCGAAACTTACGAATTGAGCACCATTCAATCCTTCAATTATTAAAAACGACCTCGCAAGATAATTAAAACGAATGCAAAACCTAAAACCCTTTCTAGCTCTCCTAGCTTTCTTTCTGTTAGCAGCACTTGGTTGTTACTTCTTTGCAGAAGGGGAGATCTTCTGGCCGGGCTTTATTTCAATGATGGTTTTTTATGCAGTGGTTTTTTACCTCGGTAGTTATGTTGCCAAAAAGAAGCAGAGTGAGAGTGGTTCTGATTGGATGCTGGCTGGTCGGTCAATGCCCTTGTTTGTCGCTGTCTTTACGATGAGTGCGACCTGGGTGGGAGGAGGTTATATAAATGGTACGGCGGAGTACACCGCTTCCTCTGGACTCGTTTGGGTGCAGGCGCCTTGGGGTTATGCTATGAGTCTGATCATTGGAGGATTATTTTTTGCTCGACGAATGCGCAAACGAAATTACACCACCATGTTGGATCCCATTGCAGATCGCTTTGGGAAAAAAGCAGCAGCTCTCTTTTTCATACCAGCCCTGACGGGCGAAGTCTTTTGGTCAGCAGCAATACTTACAGCTTTGGGTACGACCTTCGGGACGGTACTCGGATTGGATACGGATACATCCATTGTTTTGTCCGCCATCATCGCCATTGCTTACACAGCCATCGGAGGACTCTGGGCGGTAGCCATTACAGATGTCGTACAATTGATTTTATTAGCCATCGGTCTGCTTATCGTATTGCCATTTGCTTTTCAGAATGTAGGAGGAATGGAGGTCGCTTGGGCAACTTACGTAGAAAAAAAAGGAGCGGCAGCTACTCTGCTTCCAAGTCGGGAAGCATTAGGTTCTTACTATTGGAACTGGTGGGACTACGCGCTATTGCTAATGTTTGGGGGTATCCCTTGGCAGGTTTATTTTCAAAGAGTGCTTAGTGCAAAAAATGAAAAAACAGCAATGTGGTTATCTATCGTTGCAGGGATAATTTGTTTGCTGATGGCTGTCCCTGCCATCATGATTGGAATCATTGGAGACGTAGCTGACTGGCAAAGTTTAGGGCTAGAGCCTCCACCTGACGCCGCCTCTACGTTGCCTTGGGTCGTTCGTTATTTGACAAATCCTTGGGTGGCAACCATTGGCCTGGGAGCGATAGCGGCAGCGGTGATGTC
Organism: Saprospiraceae bacterium; assembly: GCA_045105695.1. GTDB lineage: Bacteria > Bacteroidota > Bacteroidia > Chitinophagales > Saprospiraceae > CALGLS01. The sequence goes on from JBGCDT010000211.1 coordinate 2,227, forward strand.
TTCTGTTGATTCCTCAATTTTGTCAGCTTCCTCTATGGCCGGTTGGAATATTTATCGACCACTTTGGAAGCCAGATGTGAGTCCTGAAAATTTGCGTAAAGTGATTCAGCGTTGCATCTGGATTATTGGTGTCGCCGCTACTTTGTTGGCCCTTAAAGTGAAAAGTATTTACGCGCTCTGGTTTTTGTGTAGTGATTTTGTCTACTGTTTATTATTTCCGGCTTTGGTGTTAGCACTATTTGATCCGAAGGCGAATCGGGTAGGAGCCTTGTGTGGCTTCGCGGTGGCTTTTGTTTTGCGTTTTGGAGGAGGGGAGCCGACGTTGGGAATTCCGATTTTGCTTCCTTATCCGATGGTGGAGGATGGGGTGGTGTTGTTTCCTTTTCGGACGTTGGCGATGGTGAGTGGGTTGGTAACTGGGATTTTGATTTCTAGAATTTTTAAGGAGAATGGAAATTTAAACCTGTCTGCTCCTAAAGTGGTAAGTGAAAATTAGAGAGAACTTTAGTTGTATTTTTAGCGAAGTGGTTAGACCTCTTGTAACTGCTTTTATAAGGCTCGTTCAGCAGAGTTCTAGTAAGCAGTAGTTCGTAGAGATGGTTGTGAATCATTACTGTATTATATTGACCTCCCCCTTCAAAACTTCTTCATACCCATCAATATAAGTTACCTCTAAATGCCAGACAAAAACGCCAGAGTTTAATAGCTGCCCATTTAAACGCCCATCCCAAACCGCTTTCTCCTCAGTAGGTAGAAAATCATTATAACTAAAAACCAACTCCCCCCATCGATCAAAAATCTGCAAGCGACCAAAGCGTTCCACTTCAGGTCCTGCATAAACCTCAAAGACATCATTTACCAAGTCACCATTCGGAGAAAAGGCAGTGGGAACATAAACTGCTCTATCTTTATGTACGTTGATTCGAAGCTGATCTCTAGCAATACAACCATCCTCATTCATCACCATGATTTCGTAATCGCAGTTATTATAAGGCTTAAGCATTTGTTCCCAACAAGATGCACACGTTTCATAAGGAGTGCTATCCCAGTGAAAGCTATCTATCGGTTCGCTCACATGAGGAGTTAATAAAATGCTGTCTCCCAATGCTAAATCAATATCAACACCCAAACCAACGGTCAACTCATCTGGTGTTCCAACATGAGCCATAACAATGCTTTCACATCCGTCTATATCTTGTACTTGTAATTCATGGTCACCAGTCAGTAGGAAAGGGAAAAAGTCATTGGTCTGTAGAATGTCTCCGTCAATAGCGTAGACAAATGGAGCCGTTCCACCAATGATCGTATCTATGTAAAGTACCCCGTCTTTTTCACCAAAACAACTCACATCGGAAGCGGACCAGCCGATGGCTAATTCGCCCAAAGTGGTTACTTCGATGACTATAGAATCACAGCCCATTTGATTTTTTAAATAAATAGTTTCGGAACCTACTTCTTCTGGATCACAAGTAACCGTAAAGGAAGTACTGTTATCTGTTGGCGCCATTTGTACATCAATAATAACAACAGAATCACAATTCGTCCAACTATTAAAAACATATTCATGAATGCCAACCAAACTGGTATCACAGGTTTCCTCATCTAAATACAAGGTATCCAAAGGAATTAATTCCATCATCGTAAAGAGTAGAGAATCACAGCCATATAAATTACTCAGTGTATCCACATACATTCCCGCAAGCTTGCTGTTGCAGGTTGTTTCAGCGTAGAAAGTAGAGTCCGTCGGTAATAAATTTACAGTAGTGAAAATGATGGAATCACAACCGTAGTTGTTGCTTAGCGTATCTACAAAATCTCCTACTAAGTCGAAATCACAAGAGGCTTCTATTAAAAAAGTAGAATCAGTTGGTAGCAAATTTATAGTTGTAAAAACAATAGAATCACAGCCGTTACTATTTGTAAGGCTATCTACAAAATCACCTGTTAGATTTGGATCACAAGAGCTTTCCGTAAGGTAAGTTGTACTCGATTCTAGTAATTCAACGGTTGTGTAAACGATAGAATCGCAGCCATGATTATTGCTAAGAGTATCTATAAAATTTCCCGTAAGGGATGAATCACAATCGTAAAGTGTCAAATAGGTTTCACTAGATTCCAATAAGGAGGTAATGACAACAACTAAGGAATCACAGCCCCACTGATTTTGAAAGTTCATTGAAACAGTTCCTTCCTCATTCGGATCACAAGAGGTATTGTTTAGAATAGTAGTATCACTTGGAAGCGATTCAACAGTAGTCCATATCACAGAATCACAACCTGATACAGCGGTTAGTGTTTCCGCAAATTCACCCACTTGGGCAGGGTCGCAACTGCTATCACTCAGGAAGGTCGTATCCAACGGAACGTGAATGGTTTCCATAATAATAGTAGAGTCGCAACCATAAGTATTTTGATAAACAAAAAACTCTGTCCCCGTCATCAACGGATCACAAGAAGTCATCGTCATAAAAATAGAATCACTTGGCAAGAGGCTAACCGTTCTGAAAGTTGTAGAGTCACAACCGCCCACACTCTCTGTCGATTCCACAAAAGTACCTGCCAAGTCAGGATCGCAAGTGGCCTCTTCCACAAAAGCATTTATTGAGTTAATAAAACTAACGACCGTAAAAACAATAGAATCACAACCATAGGCATTGGAGAGTGTATCCACAAAAGTTCCTATCTGAGTCGGATCGCAGGATTCCAGATTGACGGAGGTGAAATCTCTGTTGATCAATGAGTAGTTGGTGAAAACTACTGAATCGCAGCCATATTGATTTTGATAAATATCTTCAACTGTACCGACTGAGAATGGATCGCAAGTCGTAGCATTGAGGTAAGTAGAATCAGGAACTATTAAAGTATAATTTGTGATGACAATAGAATCACAACCTGATAAATTTTGTAAGGTATCTGTATGAATACCTGTTAGATTTGAGCTACAGGAGATAGTACTGGCATAAGTTGTTTGCGGAGGTTTTATGCTTACGTTTATAACTACTAGAGAATCACAGCCGTTATTGTCAGTGTAGGAATTGATGTAAGTTCCAACCGCATTTTCATCACAGGTCGTTTGACTGAGAAACGTAGAATCCGCAATGAATAACTGCACATTGTTATAGACTACAGAGTCACAGCCATACACGTTTTGAAAGGTCTGAACCATCATGCCTGCGTTTGCAGAACTGCAAGTGGTAGAGTTCATAAAGGTAGTATCAGTTGCTGAGTAGTTATTGGTCCAAACGACGATAGAGTCACAACCATCTACATTCATCAATTCTAAAACAGTGGTTCCTTCTTCACCCGGATCACAAACAATATTGCTAACCCAAGTTGTATCTACAGGGTCCAGTAAGAGTGTTGTTATAACAATAGAATCACATGCCTCTGTATTTTGAAAATATTCCTCATGATCACCCGTTTGATCAGGATCACAGGTTGTGCCTTGTAGGTACGTTGTATCTGCTTCTGCAAAGTTTGTGATTCTAAAAATGACGGAATCACAGCCATTGTATTTGGTTAGGATTTCTACGTCTGTGCCCACATTGGCTGGGTAGCAAGATGTATCATAGATGTAGATCGAATCTGTAGCTAAAAGCGTTATGGTCTTGTGTATTATAGAATCACAACCAATGCTGTTTTGCAGCGTGTCTATGAAAAAGCCCGCTAAGTCAGGATCGCAAGAACTATCCGAGATCAGCGTAGGAGAGGGAACATATAAGTCGGTATTTACAATGACGACTGAATCACAACCATGTCGATTGATATGATCTTCAACACTTATTCCAAGCATATCTAAATCACAACTCACCGCATAGATTACGGTGGTATCTGGATCGTCTAATGTAATGGTTTCTATTTCTGTAAAAGTACAACCCTCACTATTCGTCCAGGAGTCGGTAAAGGTACCTATTTCGTCAGGATCACAAGTTGTTCCCTCCGTATAGTATATTTCTGGATCCTCCAGTAAAAGCGTTGTTATAACAATAGAATCACATCCTTCAAAACTATTGAAAACTGTTGTGCTGGAACCCACTAAATTTACATCACAGGTTAGTCCACTAATGAATGTAGTGTCGAGTAGGTGCAAAATTACATTTGTAAAAACAATAGAATCGCAACCATCTTCAGCCAGTAGATTGGTGAAGCTCAAACCTACTTGCCCGGGGTCACAAGTTGTCTTAGCCATGAAAGTAGAATCTGCTTCTACATAATTTACAGTAGTAATGACTAACGAATCACAACCAGTAGTGCCGGTAAACTCTTCAACGAAAGTTCCAACCATAGCAGGATCACAAGAATTATCAGTCAAAAAAGTAGAGTCACCATCAACTAAGTTTATAGTATTGTATACAACTGAATCGCAACCCAATGTATTCATATAAATATTCATAAAACTACCAACGAGATTTGGATCGCAGGTCGTAGAAGAAATACTAGTCGTATCGGAAGGAAGCAATTGTATACTTGTGAAAACTAAGGAGTCGCAACCATTTGTATTTGTTAGAATAGCAAGAGCATCTCCCGCAAAATTCGGATTGCAAGTGGTGCCACTTACAAAAGTAGAATCCGCTTCTAGGAAAACAGTTGTTGTAAAAACGGTGGAGTCACAACCTATTTGATTGATATAAGTACTCTCCACTGTTCCGGCTTCATTTAGATCACAACTGTTAAGCGTAATGTAAGTAGAATCGGCTGGACTGTAAATGACATTCACATAAACAATAGAGTCACAACCCATTTGATTCAATAGACTATCTGTTCTGGAACCAGTTAGGTTTGGATCACAAGAGAATTCATTGATATAGATTTGGTCTGTAGTGGAAAGTGTTGTTGTAGTAATTATGATAGAATCACAGCCCATGAAACCAACAAGTGAATCGGTCTGTGATCCAACCATATTAATATCACAAGTAGATTGATTCAGAAAAGTGTAACTGATGTTGATTAAGCTAACTGTATTGAATATGACGGAATCGCAGCCTTCATAGCTTTGTAAAGTATCCATCATTGTGCCCGTACTTTGTGGATCACAAGTAAAAGATGTTGTAAAACTGATGAGGGTTTCTACTAAAGTAAAATTAGTAATAACGATCGAGTCCTCTCCCGTAGAGCTGGTCAGCACTTCTGTTTGTAGCCCTTCTTTATTGGGATCACAGGTGGAAGCGTTTAGATAAGTGGTATCAGAAAGTATATTATTTGATAGAGGGAGGACAGTAGATGACGTTGAATGTTGATCGTTTTGGAAATGTGTCTCACTAGATATAGTGCGGTTTAGATTACCGTATAGACCATTACCAAAAATGAAAAGGAACAGCAGGCTACCCATGAGCTGCTTCATTCCAACGTGACCGAAAATTGATTTCAGAAGTTCCCCTTCCATTCTTAAATGATTTTTTTTGTAGGTAACAAATCAGAGGGAAGAGGGACGAGAGGAGCAACAAAAGTACGTCAACAACGTATGCTTGTAAATCCCTCTAAACCGGTAAAGAAAGTCTGAAAAAGCGTTGTCATATGAAAGGAGGTGACATTCAGGCAGTTTACAAATGTTATTTTTTTTGATGTGTTCTGGTCTTCTTCAAATGTTAAAATTGTATGCATAATAAGAAAAGCAAACTCCTTCCGTTGAAATTACTATGAATTTGGGCAAGAGCAATAAAATTTTCATACTACTCTTTTTTCCACTGACCGTTCCATGGTTACTTTGGAAAATTGCCAGCCGTATCCCCCTGAACTCGGATTTTTTTTATTAGCCAAAATAACGCATCTTTACAAGATGTGATGTCGTAAAGGTGTGAACCACCTCTAAGTGTACCCAGTATCGTTTCTCAATCAGTTAGCGTTCGAACCAATTAAAAATTATTTTCATGCACAAGGCAGTTCCACATTTTGTCGGGTTACTCATCTTCCTTTCAAGCGGCCTTTTCGCACAGACTGTTATTAATGGTAACATGGAATATTGGGAAACTCAAGATGCGAATGCACTTGTAACAGTGAAGGAAAATCCAATTGGCTGGACTACTCGAAACCACACCAGTGAAAATCCACTTGCTGTTTTTTGCAAACAGACTTCCGATAGCTATAGCGGTGCAAGAGCTGCCGTCCTACAAAACTATTCTCCCGGGAACGGACTCAGTTTGTCTTCCTTCATGAGCCTCGGTTATTTTGGTGAGGACGAAGAGGTGAATAGTGGAGTTGCATTTAACTTGAGACCTTACTCCTTGAATTTTGTCTTTAAATACTTTACGTTAGGAATAAATCAAGGAGAGTTCTTTCATTCCAAAGCAGTTATTGAAATGACAAAATGGGATGATGATAGTAACAGCCGTATTTCGGTTGGAAAGGGTGAATACGTTATTACAGATAAAACGAACTTCTATAGAAATGCCCAAGTTGTGATTAATTACACTTCAGAAATAGCACCTGATTCAATGCGCATCTTTTTTACGACTTCAAATGATCCGGAAGACGAAGTAGAGTTAACAATAGATGACATCCATTTGAAAATGGAAACTAAGGTTGTTGGTCTTGACGACAGAATCAATGTAGATGAGGTTACTCTTTTTCCTAATCCTGTTAGCGATTGGCTGACTTTTGTAAATCCACTTGATGTGGAAAATGCGAAGGTTCATGTCTATAATGCTGTTGGACAGCTTGTGATTGATCAGCCACTTACAGGGACTGGCGGTAAAATTGATTGTCAGTTATTACAAGGTGGAATGTATTTCTATCAAATTCGTCGTTCTGATGAATTACTGCAATCAGGTAAGTTGATGAAAATATAAACGAATCCTACTTCCTACCAAAATCTGCTGGTATCTCTCCCCACTCTTTTGTTTCCCATTTTAGAATTGGATTTTTATAACTATTGTTTTTTAGCCAGTAGACCCCTCTGTCTATAAGTTTGAATAGACGTTCGTTTACCCAAGACTTTTCGAGTTTAGTTCTGATGGTTTTTTGTCGAACCCAATTTATCGCGATTTTAGAATCACTGTAAATCGGCATTTCTGTATGGCCATGCTTTTGCAAATGCGCCAGTCCATGAACCAGTGCTAAAAATTCTCCTACATTATTAGTTCCTTTCTTGAAAGGTCCCATTCTGAAAATCTCGTCTCCTGTTTTTGTATCTACACCTCTATATTCCATGTCTCCAGGATTCCCACTACAAGCGGCATCTACCGAAAGGCTGTTCCATTCAATAGGAGCGTCCTCTAAGTTGATTAATCGCTTCTTGGTCTTTGTTGATTTACTCCCTGAATTGATGTGTGCATAAGGCCCGTCTCGGAAAGCCATTTCTGCTTCCATCTTAGAAGGGAATGATTTATACTTTGCATTTGGGTAACCTTTGATCTGTAATTGACATTTTGCCCAAGTATCAAAAACGCCAGTATCATTACCTTCCCAGACGACGTAGTATTTTTTCTTCTTTGCCATAAATGGTTTACTTATTAAGTTGTTGCGTAAGATAGATGGACTTCTGTGATTATGAAAATGTATTGTTATAAATATTGGTTCATGGAGATAAGGTTACAAGTAATCATTACTTATCTAAAAAACTAACATAGAAATAATCTAAGATCATTCAATGAAGATTTAAAAAACATTACATTTACGAAAATATGTAACTCATAAGCAAAAGAAGCCAAGAAAAAGAGATGTTAATAGACACCCACGCCCACCTTTACCTTAAACAATTTGCAGAAGATAGAGATGCCACCATTCAGCGTGCATTAGATAATGATGTGCAGCGGATCTATTTGCCAAATATCGATAGCTCTACTACGGACTCCATGCTGGAAATGGAAGCGGCTTATCCCAAACATTGCTTTGCGATGATGGGGCTTCACCCTTGTTCTGTAAAAGAAAACTACGAAGAAGAATTAGCGCATGTAAAAGAATGGTTGTGGAAAAGAGATTTTTGCGCAGTAGGTGAAATCGGTACTGACTTGTATTGGGACAAAACTTTTTATGATCAGCAAGTGGATGCTTTTCAACGTCAGATGGAATGGGCTAAGGAATTAGATCGCCCCATCGTTATTCATTGTCGCGAATCAATAGATATAACAATTGATTTGGTTAAGAAAGCGAAGACAGAAAAGCTCCGAGGTATTTTTCATTGCTTCGGCGGAACGGTCGAACAGGCAAAGGCGATTGTGGACTTAGGTTTTCATATTGGAATCGGAGGAGTGTCAACTTTTAAAAAAGCAGGGTTAGATGAAGTGTTACCAAAAGTGCCCTTAAGCGCAGTCGTTTTAGAAACCGATTCTCCCTATCTGGCACCCGTTCCATTTAGAGGCAAAAGAAATGAAAGTGCATACATACACCAAATTGCTATGAGAGTTGCATCTATCTATTCAGTAAGCGTAGCGGAGATAGCAGAAAAAACAACGGAGAATGCCTTTACGATTTTCGAACGATAACCTTTAATTAAAGGTGTTTTCTCAAAAGGGGAGAGATAAAAAATAGTTTTTAAATGTTTGCTAGTCAAAAATTTTGAAAAGTTTAGTTTATTTACAATTTTTGTGGCCGACGGAATGGTAAAAGCACCATTTTAAATAACAGGAATTGAGGAAGTTAGCATTCAGACATACTTCTCATCTAACAATAATATTGACATTTATTATTTCGCTTTTTCTTTTTTTGAAAAAAAATATCAAAATTAGAGCGAAGATAAAAGCTGAGAGATTGTATTTCACAGTCTAAAAGGAGAGGTGTCCGAGTGGCTTAAGGAGCACGCTTGGAAAGCGTGTGTGCGTTAACGCGTACCGAGGGTTCGAATCCCTCTCTCTCCGCCATATTATAGTTTCACAAAACTGCCCATCAGTAAAACTAGATAGTATTCAAACGACAGACAGACAACTAAAGAATCAAACAAAACGAACAATACATTATTTACAATCTAATCATTTTTAAAACTTCACATTAATTAGTAAAACCTTATCAACTATGCGTAAAGTAATAGCTCTAATGCTTGTATTTGGTATCGCTCACTGTACAGGCGCATTCGACCTTTTAGCGCAAGACGCGGCTGAAGCTCAGACAACTGGTGGATTCCAGATGTTAAAAGAAAAATTTATTGAAGGGGACTGGCGATTTATGAGTTTTGTACTGGTTTGTCTTATCCTAGGACTTGCCTTTTGCATAGAACGTATCATAACGCTGAACATCGCCACAGCTAACACAGACAAACTTTTGGCAAGAATCGAAGAAAACCTGCAGTCAGGTGACCTCAACGGTGCTATGGAGGTTTGTAAAGCAACTCCTGGTCCTACTGCCTCCGTATTGTACGAAGGTTTACGTAATGCACCAAACGGTCCTCAGGCTGTTGAAAAAGCCATCGTCGATTATGGTGGTGTTCAAATGGGACTTTTAGAAAAAGGTCTGGTTTGGATCTCTCTTTTTATCGCCATTGCTCCGATGCTTGGTTTCATGGGTACGGTAATCGGTATGATCGGTGCCTTTGAAGACATCGAAAAAGCAGGTGACCTTTCTCCATCAGTAGTTGCAAAGGGTATTAAAGTAGCCCTTTTGACAACAGTATTCGGTTTGATCGTAGCGATTATTCTTCAGATTTTTTACAACTACATCGTTTCTAAAATTGATGGTATTGTAAATAAAATGGAAGATGCTTCTATCTCACTGGTAGACGTGATGCAGAGAAACAATGTTTTCAAGTAAGCCTTAAAAAGACAATCAATTATGTATAATTTTCTTGTAAAAAATGGTCAACTGGTTGCCTTCGGTTTAGGACTTTTGATTACGATCATCTTTTTCGCCGGCGCTTTAGGCGGTGATAGCCCTGATCGTTTCAACTTCGGATTGATGGTGGCAATAGCACTTGCTATACTCTGCGCTATCGCAATGGTTCTTTTCGGTCTTTACCAGGTAGTAACCAATCCAAAAGGATCTCTAAAAGGGATCATTACTTTCGGAATACTACTAGCACTTTTTGGAATTCTTTATTCCACTGGCGATACTACTGTTTCTCCAGCAATGAAGGAATTTAATGTTTCTCCAGGAGTTGGTAAATTCATCTCAGGAGCCATCATGACCACTGCGATCTTAGCTGCTGCAACAGCTGCTTCTTTCGCACTTTCTGAAATCAGAAACTTCTTTAAGTAATCTACATGAAATAATTCCTTTATCCTTCAATTGATTTAGGAATTATTTTTTGTACTAACTAATATTCTATTATGGCAAAAAAGACCAGTAGAGACAGAGTAAACACAGAAATCAATGCAGGTTCTATGGCAGACATTGCCTTCCTGCTACTGATCTTCTTCCTGGTTACTACTACCATCGTCGAGGATAAAGGAATCTTGGTAAAATTACCACCTTGGTCTGAAGAAGAAGTAGATGCTACTAAGTTGAAAAAACGTAACGTCTTTTCCGTTTTGGTAAACGCACAAAACCAATTGCTCGTAAGGGGAGAACCTACAGAGGTGAACGACCTAAAAGACCGAGCAAAGGAGTTTATCATGAATCCGAAACGTTTGGAAAACCTTTCTGAGAAACCTACTAAGGCGATCATCTCTCTTAAGAATGATCGAGGTACAAATTATGAAACTTACCTTACTGTATATAACGAACTACTCGCAGCATACAATGAATTATGGGATGAAGAAGTAGGTCGTAACTACGGCAAATATGGAGAAGATTATAATGATGAACTCCCAATTGAGGTCCGTAGAGCAATCAAAGGAAAGATACCAATGGTACTCTCAGAAGCAGAACCAACCAGCTACGGAGACGAATAATTAACAACGGCACTTCGTTGCCACGAAATTGAATTAAATCATGGGTAAATTTAGTAAGAAAAGAGGTAAATCTAGTCCTGAGGTTTCAACTGCCTCACTGCCTGATATCATTTTCATGCTCCTGTTTTTCTTTATGGTTGTTACCGTATTAAGAGATGCTGAGCTAAAAGTTAATGTAAAAACACCAGGTGCAACGGAGTTGACTAAACTGGAAGAAAAGTCCCTCGTAAACTATTTATACATTGGAAAACCAGTAGATAAATATACAGAGACTTATGGTACACAACCAAGGCTTCAGCTAGGAGACAAATTTGCTACTGTGGCAGATATTCCAATCTTTTTGGAAAAGCATAAAGTGAAGGTTCAGGAAAACAAACGTGGCCGTATTACATCTTCTCTTCGTGTAGACGGAGATGTAACAATGGGGATCGTTCAGGACATTAAAACACAGTTGCGTAAGTCTAATCAGCTTCGCGTTAATTATTCTGCTAAACCAGTTGCAGAAGATTAACATAGATCATTTCTATTAAATAAAAAAGTCGTCTTAGCGAAAGCTGAGACGACTTTTTTATTTACGTAAAAACTTAAAACTTATCGAAGTCGATCCATAGACTTCACCAACTTCTGATCTTTCCCAATAAAGTATAAAGCCAGTACTCCAAAAATGGTGAATAAAATAGGAAGGAAAATTCCCATTTCATCATTTGGTTCAGCGTCTCCCATGTTTTTAATTTCTTGCATGAAAATAACCAAGGACAAAACAAGTCCAATGATGTTTGCAATTACAGCTAGTCGTGCGACTATAACTTGCGTAGCTCGATTTTTAAATAAAAAGATGCTAATGAAAGCTAAACCTCCTGCGATACTAAACAAAGCCAGTAAAGCGACATGATCATTAATATCAAAATCTCCGTCCGCGAAGATGGTTGATGCATTAGAGGTGACCATTGAGATCGTTGCGAAAGGAAGGGCATACAACCCAAATGCGCAGGCCGCGGCCAACAGCAGAAATAAACTTTGTATTCGTTGAATCATTTTTTGATTTATTTTTTGATGTGAAAATTGATATCTAGCAATATGCAAATTGGTCAATAGCTCTTTACTTAACTAAGAAACTAAATACAAAATAGCAGCATCAAATATAAAACGAATATTTCGACGCCCAAAATCAAATGACTTGCTTACTTTTATGACCACGTTCAATGCCGTTTAAACATAACTCAGGTAATTAATGAAATTCGAAAAGAAAAATCATCCTGCATTAAGCTTTTGGGAAGTGGATACTTTCTTTAAGAAATTGGACGTCATCATCATTGGAAGTGGAATCGTAGGTTTGAATGCGGCCATAACTTTGAAGGAAGAAAGGCCTAAATGGAGCGTTGCTGTTTTAGAAAAAGGTGTTTTGCCGAGTGGAGCGAGTACCCGGAACGCTGGTTTTGCATGCTTTGGGAGCATGACAGAGTTACTGGATGACGCAAAGGAGAGCGGAGAAGAAGCTATGTTAGCATTGGTAGAGAAGAGATGGCTAGGACTTCAGCGACTGCGCCAAAGGGTTGGAGACCAAGGACTCGATTATCGCGATTATGGAAGCTATGAGTTGTTTATGGAAAATGAGGAAGAATCGTTTGAGCTTTGCTTAGAAAAAAGAATACAGCTCAATAAACAACTCTGTGAAGTAATCGGTCGTAGTGAAGTTTTCTCTGAAAAGAATTCTGCACTAAGTAGACTCGGTTTTAATAAAGCAAAATATCTAATCTACAATTCGGCTGAAGGGCAAATAGATACCGGCAAAATGATGCAGTCACTCTTGCAACTGGCTCGTGAAAAAGGAGTACAGTTATACAACGGCTGTCATGTAGAAAGAGTTAGTGAGGAAGGAAAAGGGGCTAGTGTGATTTGTGAAAATGGTTGGGAATTAAAAGCTTCTAAGATTTTGATCTGTAACAATGGTTTTGCAAAAAGTTTATTACCAGATTTAGATGTTCAACCTGCCAGAAATCAAGTGCTAATTACAAAGCCAATTCCCAGTTTAAAAATCAAAGGTTGCTTTCACTACGATAGTGGATACTATTATTTTAGAAATGTGGGAGACAGAGTCCTTTTGGGAGGAGGAAGGCACTTAGCAAAGACAGAAGAAACAACGACTCAATTTCAGACTACTGAAAAAATTAAAACAGCTCTGGTAGAATTATTACAAGAGGTAATTTTACCTGAGCAAGAAGTTACTGTAGAACGTTGGTGGTCCGGAATCTTGGGCGTAGGAAAAACGAAGGCACCAATCGTCGAAAGAATTTCCCCTTCGGTATTTGCAGCCGTTCGATTAGGCGGGATGGGCATTGCAATTGGTAGCCTGACTGGGGAAGAGGGTGCCAGGTTATTATTGGAAAATAAATAACTGCTGTTAAATAAAATATAAAAAAGGAAGCGCTTTAGACGACCGCTTTTTGGACGCGTTATATTTAAGTTTTTAAACTTCACTTAAATAATCTATGATCCGAATTGGATTAAAAATATTACTACTCAACCTGCTGTTTTCTGTTGCTGTGAATGCACAGGTGCAGGATACTATTTCTACGGATACAACTCAGGTTTCGGAAGTACTTATTGACCAGTCGGATGAACTAATCGGCAGAACAATCAACGGAGAGTTGGTCCGTACCTTCAAAGGAGATGTAGAACTTCGGCAAGACAACATTTATATGTATTGTGATACAGCCGTTGTTATCGATAATAATGTAGATGCAGTTGGTAATGTTATTATTCAGCAAGGAGATTCTGTTACTATTTTTGCTGATTCGTTATCCTATCTTGGTGATATCAAAAAAGCTTACCTATTTGGAGATGTGGCACTTCTGAAAGATAGTCAAAAACTCTATACGGATTATATGATTTATAATCTAAACACAAGCGTAGCGACTTATACGAACTGGGCAATCTTGACTAACGATACGACTCAACTTCGATCAAAAATTGGATATTTCTATTTGAATCAAGACGAAGCTTTTTTTAAAGACAGCGTAACCATTGTTGATGATGACTTCGAATTAAAAACAGATACACTCAAATACAATACGAGTACAGGTGTTGCTACTTTTCTGGCTCCAACCTTAATCAATCAGGGCACAGGAAGGATTTATTGTGAGAATGGTTACTATGATACCAAAGCTCGATTTGCAGAGTTTCGTGGAAATGCGCAGTACCTCAAGGAAAATCAAAAAGCTATTGCTGACGTCATTCATTACGATGCAAAAACGGAGACAGTTACGCTGATCGGAGATGCAGAGTTTATTGACGATGGAAAAGTCGCGAATGCAGATACCATTCGATATGATGAAAAAAATAAACTCACTTATCTATTGGGAAATGCCTTATATGTGGATGGCGACAAGGTAGTCGATTCAGAACGAATGATCTACAATGAAGCAACGGAAAACTTTGAAACAGAAGGACGTGCACGTATTGTTGACGGAAAGCAAATTCTGGATGCAGATAATATTGATTATCAACAAGACAATGCCATCGCAACGGGAGATGTAGTCTGGATTGATACCGTTGAACAAGTCACTATAAATTCTGAACACCTGAATTATAACAAAACGACAGAGCGAATTGTAGCAAGTGGTGGACGGCCTTTGATGACTTCTCTGATAGAGGATGATACTTTTTATATGAGTGCTGATACTTTGGTTTCTTTTCATGAGAACCCAGAAGACTCGCTGCGTACTATGCTCGCCTATAAAGATGTTCGAATTCTGAAATCGAACATGCAAGCGGTTGCCGACTCAGTAACTTACAGTAGTCGGGATTCTTTGTTTGAGTTATTTCAAAATCCTATTGTCTGGTCAGATACGACGCAGTTTACGGCGGACACGATGTTTATACAATTAGCAGATGGAAAGATTGACCGTATATTTTTACATCAGAAATCTTTGATTTTAAATTCATCGGATGAAGTTTATTACAATCAAATAAAAGGTAAGCACATTACAGCTTACTTTATGGAAAGTGAACTTCGACGAATGCTGGTCGAAGGAAATGCAGAATCTATTTACTACGCACTAGATGAAGAGAAAGCTTATGTCGGTTTAAATAAAACGCTTTGTAGTAGAATGCTTTTGTATTTTAATAATAATCAAATTGAGGAAATTCGCTTTTACGCGCAACCCAAGGCAAATACTTATCCAATGGGACAGGTAAGTCACGTAGGAATGCGACTGGAGGGCTTCAAATGGCATATTAAAAAAAGGCCTAATGATTTGAGTGACTTACTTAAACCGAGAGCTATTCCAATTAAACCTGTAAAGGAAAAAACGGATGAAGAACCAACTTCAGATCAAGAAGCTACTAAGGAAGTAATTGAAGGTGAAGCTCTTCTGCCAGAGGAAGCAACTGAATTATTAGATAAAGCTAAGACCTTAGTCGACCCTGAAAAAATCGAGGAGGTAGTTGAACAAACGAAAACTGAAAAAGAAAATCAAACTAAGGCAAAGGCTAAGGCAAAGACAAAAGAAAAACCATTAGATAAAAATAAGAAAGAAAAAGAATGAGAACTTTTCACTTTGTAATATTACTGTTAGGAGTTTGCACAAATATATTATTTGCTCAAACTGGCGATGCTTTTACAAAAGCCAACACTGCTTTTGAAAAGGAAGACTATCAGAATGCCATAAGCAATTACGAATCAATTTTATCAAAAGGAGAGGAGTCTCTGGAGCTTTATTATAATCTAGCTAATAGCTACTACAAATCAGACAAACTTGGTAAAGCTATTTTAAATTACGAACGCGCGCTGGTTCTTTCTCCTGATGATGAAAATACCCTTTTCAATCTTCAATTGGCTAGAAGAAAAGTAAAAGGAGAAATAGATCCAGTGGAGCCTTTCTTTTTGCGCGCTTGGTGGAATACAACTCGGGATTTACTAGGGCCAAATGTTTGGGGAGGAATTGCGCTGTTATTGTTCTGGGGAGGAATAGCAGGTTTGTCGCTTTGGCAATTAGGAAAGGATAGACCGCAAAAGAAGAAAGGGTTTTTGATTGGCGTAAGTCTATTGTTATTGACCTTAATTCCTTTCGCCTTGGCTTGGAGCAGTCATCAGTATCAGCAGAATACCAATCGTGCTGTTCTTATATCAACTAGCAGTGAACTGAAAACAGGGGCCGACGAACAAAGTAAATCTTTAAGAATCATCTATGAAGGAACACGGTTAGAATTATTGGATCAGATAAATATCTGGCACAAAGTCCGTTTGCAAAATGGAGAAACGGGCTGGGTTACCAAGGCTAGTTTTGAGGAAATATAATCTATTTGGTTCGCTTCCACCTTCTAGTCTAAGTAGTTTTTAGTAAACCTATCTTGTAGTTGTTCAACTATTTTGATTATTTGCTTTAGCAAAAGCAACGAAATCGCATCGTCGAACGTCTATCTTTTAAGGCAATGTTTTTGCATTACCACTTACACGCACAGCAGAACAGACTTCACACCTATCCCATTTAATATATCATTTTTAAACCCTAGGACTAATGGCCGATCGTAAACGATTTACAGACAGACTGTTCGAGTTGCTGAAAAACTACAAATACGTTCTCTTCAACTACGACTTACTTTTCAATCGAAAGGAGAAAGAAGACCTTGCACTGGAATTCTTATTAGATCAAAAAGAGGTAACTCCTTTGCTCAATCAACTGAAGCAGGAAGACCATGATGTACAGCACATCAAGCTCTCTTCAAGCTTTCGTTTCTCAAAAGCAGTTATTAAATTCAAAGATCAAAGTTCATTACGTATTTTGTTTATCCATAAGTTGATGCATAAGACGCTGACTTACATGGATGCATCTGTCGTTTTAGAAAAGAGAGCATTGACTAGTGGAGGATTTTACATTCCTAGCTTGGAACATCAGTTTGAAGATTCTGTTTTGCACGCTTACCTAAATAACACTGGTTTAAAAGAAAAGCACTATCTCTACTTCAATGATTTTCATGTACTGATTCAAGAAGACCTGTTAGAGTTTTTCAATACGAAATATGGAACGAGCTTTCCGTCTTTATTCAGCCTGACTGATTTCTATTCTGTTGAAAAAGTACAAATGGTAGAACAGCTCAAGACTTTTCCTTTCAATCGTTTTATGAAAAAGATGAATGTCCGCTGGCACAACTTTGTCGGAGTGATGCGACAAGCGCGAATGATATAGTTGTGGTAAAATGTTGTGAATAAAAAATCCCGAATTCCTTGTAAGGAGTTCGGGATTTTTTGTGATCTGATTTAGGTCTGTCTTCAAATTTCTTTCAAAAAAAGTACAAGTCTTTAAAACTAAAAGCCCCGACCGGGCGGTCAGGGCTGAACAACAAAAAATATAAAGCTATGAAAACTAAAACTATTTTTATTCTTCCTCAGAAGAACCTTTTACTTCTTTTCCACCATCTAATTCATCTTGCCACACTTTCAGTTCGTCCCATTTTCCGTCAGCGGCCATTTGCGCTTGTCGACTCCAAGTAGATGGATTATGTGTACGGTATCGGCTACCAGCTGCTTCTAATACTGCTTTTAACTTTTCTACGTCGGTATCAGCTAGCTGCTTAAACGTAAATATACCAGCATTATTTAATAATTCCGAAATTTTTGGTCCAATTCCTTCAATTTTTTTCAAATCGTCGCTTTCAGAAGTTTTAGCTGCTGGTGGAGCTTTAGGAGCAGGAGCTGGTTTAGCTGCTACTTTTTTAGGCTGCACTTTAGCAACTGTTTCTTCAACATGATCGAAAGGGATAATGTTTACGAAAGTTCTATTTAATCGCTTTTTTGTGAACGCTACTTTACCTGGCTTCAACGCAAATAAAGTATGGTCTTTTCCCATACCTACGTTATCACCTGGGTGAAATTTAGTACCTCTTTGGCGAACGATGATGTTTCCGGCTAATGCAGCCTGACCTCCGAAGAGTTTTACACCGAGTCTATTACTTTTACTGTCACGTCCGTTATCCGAACTACCGACTCCTTTTTTATGTGCCATATCTTAATTTTTAAAGACGTTTAAAATTAGGGTTATTTTGCAATATGGAAAAGTAAAATAACCGCGGAATAAAGAATTACTTCAATCAACCTAGTCGTTTAGCCGACGATAGAATCAATTTGAAGTTTTGTGAAACATTGTCTGTGGCCGTTCTTTACTTTATAACCTTTACGACGTTTCTTTTTGAAGACAATGACTTTATCTCCTTTTTGGTGATCCAGCACCGTCGCATTTACTTTAGAAGCATTTACGACTGGCGTTCCCAAAGTGAAGTTGCCATCTCGCCCGATCATATGAACCTGATCGAATGAAACGTTGTCTCCCTTTTGAGCCTCTAACTGGTGGACGAAGATCTGCTGACCTTCCTCGACTTTGAATTGCTGACCAGCTATGGTAACGATTGCAAACATGAGTTTAGATTTTAAAATTTTTAAAAATAGGCTGCAAAGATACTTGTTTTACCTTTGTTGTCCAAATATGCAACAACGAAAAATTAACTTCATAATCTGCCTTGAAAAGTGCTGATCATAATGACTATAGGGAAACAACCTTAGAACTTTTCAAGGAGCGTAAAGATTTTGAAATTACTTTTTGTGTAAAATAGTTATAAAAATGATAGGACTTCTTAAAACAACAGATATTTACCTGATTGACCAGATATTAAAGGGCAGATTCGAGTACTCCAATAGGGTGGTAGACTTAGGCTGTGGAGGGGGTAGAAACTTACCCTACTTTTTGAAAAACAACTTTGATGTCTATGGCATTGATGAGGATGAGGAGAAAATCAGTGCGACTAAAGAACTTGTTGAATTTTGGAATCCTAATGTAGACATGGATCAATTTCAAGTAAGATCAATCGAAAACCATGGATTACCTAAAGGTAGTTTTGACTTAGTGATTTGTAATGCAGTGCTTCATTTTGCTAACAATCAGAATCATTTTGAGCAGATGCTTAAGGCATCCTTTGCATTACTGAAGCCCGGAGGTTTGTTCTTTGCTCGCTTGGCTACAGACATTGGGATAGAGCACTTAGTTAAACCACTTTCCGATGGACGTTACTTGCTTCCAGATGAATCTGAACGATACCTAGTGAATCAAAATCAATTGATAACCTACACTAAACAGCTCAATGCATACTTGGTAGAACCCATCAAAACGACTAATGTCCAAAATCTAAGATGTATGACTACTTGGTGTATGACTGTTTAAGAAACAGAAAAACAGCTAATTGTAGTTTCGTAAAGTCTTTACCATAAATCAGTTAATCTTAGTCCAACTGGAAGGATCTAGTAGCAATCCATTTTGTAACAGTTTCATTTTTAGCTATCTTCATAGTCGCGTTATCATTTTGAGTTAACCGAACACCAACCACCACTTACTCAAAAGTTCTTCCCCAATAATGCTATCAGAAACCGACATGATCTATAAACACTCGTTACTTGCTTCTCTGTATCACAGTCCATTCAAAAAGACTTCGTTTCACTGCGCCTTCTGGGCAAGTCTAGCATTGCTGGCGTTTTCAACTCCTGCTGATGCGCAAGTCATCCCCTGCGGAACTAACGCTCCTATCTTCGATAATAGTTGCACTGCTTCCAGTAATTTTTCCATTCCAGTTAGCGGCCTGGATGGTACTCAGCTCGGGACAGATATCATCCTACAAGAAGTCCGTTTCATCATTACGCATACCTGGAATAATGATTTGGATATCAAATTGATTTCTCCAAGCGGAGTTAGCATTGACTTATCTACAGACAACGGAAGTGGAGCAGATAACTATGGTGATCCTTCTGATAACACCTGCTCTAGTTACACGAGTCTTTCTATGAACGCTTGCCTTTCTATCGAAGATGGCGTTGCTCCTTTCATAGGTAACTATATTCCAGAGGAGGATTTTGCAAATTTTAATGATAATTCTAACCCACAAGGAGTTTGGACTTTACAAGCATGCGATGATTCAGCGAATGATATGGGTTTTCTACATTTTGCAGAATTAGTTTTTGCAGAAATGTCTTGTCCACCCGCTTCAGCTTTAGTTGCGAATACAATAACTGAAGATGACATTAACCTCAGTTGGACGAATGGTAGCACTTGTGTAAATACAATTCTAGAATATGGCCCTGTTGGCTTTCTACCAGGGACAGGTGCTTCTGCAAATGAAGGAATAGTTATCAACTTAAGTTGCCCAATCAATTCAACTACCATTACTGGTTTGGATGATCTGACGACCTACGATATCTATATCAGAGAAGCCTGCAGCAATGGAGGCTTCTCCTCCAATAGCTGTCCGCTGACGGTGACGACAGCATGTAGTACAGCACCTGTTAGCCTTTTGGAAAACTTCGATACTCAAACGGCCTGTGGAACAAGTTGTGGAACCGTTTGTCCTATTTCAGGAAACTGGTTCAATAGCACAGATGATGATTTTGATTGGATCGTTGATGGCGGCGGCACTGGCTCCTCCGCTACGGGTCCTTCTGATGACATCAGTGGAGGAGGACAATATATTTATACCGAAGCATCTGGCGTGGCTTGCCGCAATGGAAAACAAGCGATCTTAGAATCAACCTGTATGTTGATAGACGGAAGTGCCGGAACTTGCCACCTTTCTTTTTATCATCATTTGTTTGGTATACACATTAATGAACTGCAATTGCAAATCACAACCAACGATGGACAAACCTGGCTCAGCCTCTGGAGCAGTGTCGGTAATCAAGGAGATCGTTGGGAGCAGACTTATATTGATCTTTCGGGGTTCAATGGCCTTTTAGCCAAGTTTCGTTTTGTAGCGATTGGAGGAGAAGGTATCAAAGGAGATATGGCTTTGGATGAAATTACTTTCTATGGTACAACGCCAGTAAGCAATGGTGGAAATATTTTTTTTGCAGATCAGGACAATGACGGTTTTGGAGATTTTAATAATACAATAGCGGTTTGCACACAGTTGGTTCCATCTGGTTATGTTACCAATTCAGAGGATTGTGATGATAGTACAAATTCAGTTTCTCCAATTGCTCTTGAAATTCCATGTAATGATATAGATGAAAATTGCGATGGTTTTTTATTGCAAACATTACCACAGCCAATTGCTGCTGATCAGATTATTTGTATAGGTACTACAGCCACACTGAGCGTGATTGGAACTGCAACTGGTGATTACTATTGGTCAGATCAGAGTGGAAATATTCTATTTGTAGGAGATACTTTTCAAACGGATATTCTGACGCAAACCAGCAACTTCTGGGTACAAGATTCCGTGGTTAACATTTGCACCTCTCCTCGAAAAATGATTACTGTAGACATTGATCCCGGACCAAGCATCGGAACGAACGACCAACCTGTAATTTGCAAAGGAGAATCATTTGATCTAGCAAGTTTGAATATCATTGATGCAAATAATAATGTTGCCAATATCTCTTATCATTCTGCTATTCCGACTTCTGATTTAAATGAACTAAGTTCTACAGTAGTTTCTCCTAACAATACTTCTACATTCTACTTGCAACCGAGTACAATCAATGGATGTACCTCAGAATTACCTGTTTCCATTTCTGTAAATGATATACCATCACCAATCATTACCGCTCAGAACAATGACTTGAATATTTGTGCAAACGAACTGACGACATTAACTGCCTCAGAAGGTGGAACTGGCCTTGGACAAATAACTTATCTCTGGGACGATGGTACTACAGCCACTGAACGAACCATTCTACCTGCTAATCCTACGGGGAATACCACTTATTTTCTACAAGTTACAGATGATAATAATTGCACAGCTACTGATAGTATTGTCATAAATACATTGGCAAGTATAACGGGTGTCGCTATTGAAAATATAACAGAGGTTAGTTCCTGCAACGGAACTGATGGGGCTATAACGCTAGGTCCAGTTGATGGTCAGGCTCCTTTTACTTACGAATGGTCAGGGCCCGTTTCAGGAAACGAAACAGGTGTCTCCTCAAACTTTACATTAAATAACCTATCCCAGGGAGCTTATCAAATAACGGTAACAGACGCTAGTGGTGAAAGCTGTCATGTGCTATTGCCAAACATCGTTTTGAATGGTCCTGGAACTGTAGTGGATACTCTAGTTGAGATTTCAGCAGTCGATTGCTTTGGTATGTCTGATGGTGAGATAGACATCGATGTTAGCGACGGGAATCCTGATTTCCTTTGGAGCAATGGAGAAACAAATGAAGACTTAGAAGATGTTCCCGCTGGAATTTATTCCGTAACAATTACAGATGGCGATTGCGAAACGGTTTTAAGTAATTTAGAAATTAGTTCTCCCGATGCTTTGGAAATAGTGGTAGAGCGAATAGATCAGGTCAGTTGCTTCGAAGAGGAGGATGGCGCGATTGATATTTCTGTTCTAGGTGGAACGGCTCCCTATGAATTCGAATGGTCGGATGATAGTGAGACCGAAGATTTAGATAATTTACCAACAGGAGCATATGAACTAACCGTAACGGATGCCAATGATTGTTCTGTCGTAGGAGCATTGTTAGAAATTGAAGAACCGGAAGAATTGACTGGCACATTGGTACAGATTTTAGATGTCAGTTGTTTTGGATCTAACGATGGTGCAATCAACTACGCAGCAAGCGGTGGAACGGCTCCTTACTTCTACGAATGGTCTAATGGAATGCTTACAGAAAGTATTGCTGACTTGGAATCAGGAATTTACGAAGTTACGATAACAGATAGTAATGGTTGTGTTTTTCAGGGAGATGAAATTGAGGTTGATGCTCCGTCTCCTTTGGGTATCAACTTAGAAAATTTAGAAGTGCCCGATTGCAATGAATTGGAAAATGGATTGATTGAAGTAGAAATTTCAGGAGGTACAGAGCCTTATTCTTACAGTTGGTCTAACAATAGTTTTACAAAAAATATTTCCAACCTGGCAGAGGGGAATTATCGCCTTACGGTAACAGATAATCAAGGCTGTACTGTCGTCTCTGAAAATTATGTACTAACAGCTCCTGAAGTATTGTTTTTTAGCTTTGCTTTCATAGGAGAAGAATCTTGCACAGGAGTAGAGGATGGTATGATCAACCTGCAAATCAGCGGCGGTACCGAACCATACAATTATCAATGGAGCACCGGCCAACAAACCGAAGACATCACAAACCTCTCTGCGGGAATGTATCAACTAATGGTCACTGATGACAATGGCTGTACTAAAGAATCAAGTGTCCTGGAGGTGGTTGCTTTACAACCATTGGCAGCTACGGTAGAGATGCAATCTGATATTTCCTGCCCAGGAGCCAATGACGGAAGTGTACTGTTAGGTTTACCGGATACGGGTTTAAATCATAGCGTTTTATGGAGCAATGGAGAAACGACTCCGCATTTGAATAACTTAGAACCAGGCACTTATCAAGCAGAGATCACCGCTGAAGATGGCTGTTACTTTCAATCAGAAGAAATTGTCATTGAAGAGCCAGAACCACTGGAACTCAGTATTGCGTCTGTGGAACAACCCAGTTGTAATGGTTTTTTTGACGGTAGTATTGATGTTGCGATAAGCGGAGGAACGGGTGCGTATTCTTTCAATTGGAACAACGGAACCACAGAAGAAGATTTAACTGCGGCACCTTCGGGTACCTACACTTTAACGGCAATAGATCAAAACGGCTGCGCCAAAACGACTAGTCCGATCCAGCTCTCGGAGCCTACTAATCTGAATCTCCATGTACAAAGTTCAGGAGTTGGCTGTGTAGATTCTGTTGGTTTCATTTCCGCAGTTATCAGCGGTGGAACAGCCCCTTATAATTTCGGATGGAGTACTGGAAGCAGCAACTCAACTATTGAAAATCTACCTGCTGGAAACTACGGTCTTACTGCTACAGATGTAAACGGGTGCATATTGTTAGCATCTGATTTAAGTGTTGCACAATTAGTGGACACGCTTGCTGTAAATACAATTATGGAATCTGAAATTTCCTGCTACGGAGATACCGATGGTGTTCTATCAACAGAGATTCTAGGTGGAAATTATCCTTTTCAATACAACTGGAGTAATGGTTCAACCGATAGCTTAAATCAAAACATTTCAGTTGGAAACTATACCGTAACCGTTACTGATAATTACGGCTGTGTTGGTGTTTCTGAACTGATGACTGTTGCTGGACCAGAGGCCATAAGTTATTTTGTAGAAGAGGTGACAGCTAATCTTTGTTTAGGCGATGAGGAAGGAGTTATTGCATTGGAAGTAACCGGTGGAGCAGCTCCTTATGTATTGCAATGGAGTGATAATACAGCTGATTCTACTTATGTCGATAACTTAGCAACAGGTAGTTATTATTTTACTATAACAGATCAAAACGGTTGTATCTCTAATGCTACTCAGCCGATTACTGTAGCTGGTCCAACTTCCTCTGTGCAAGCACAACTAACTGGTTCTGAGAGCATAGACTGCTTTGATGATACCGATGCTTCGTTGATGGTTTCTCCAAGTGGGGGGACCGGTAACTATGATGTTCTTTGGAATACAGGAGCGACTACTACGAGCTTAGAGAATCTGGGAGCAGGTTTTTATCAAAGTACAATTACGGATCAGAACGGCTGTGAATTTATTACCCCTAATTACGAAATCACCGGCCCTGCTCAAGCACTTGCAGTATCCTTGGAGGATAGTCAGCTTTTGAATAATGAGTTCTGTAATGGAGTAGAAGGTGCCATCAATTTGGTAGTAGAAGGTGGTACAATGCCATACAATTACGTATGGAATAACAATGCTCTTACATCTATGCTCAGCGATCTGCCATCGGGCGAATACCATGCTACGGTAACGGATGCGAATGACTGCGTTTTAGAGACAGTGATCTTTGAAATTACAGAACCAGAGAACACCTTGTCTCTTGAAATGCTGAGCACGCCAGATACCAATCAGTTAGGCAACGGAACTGCCGCTGCTACTATAACTGGAGGTCTATGGCCCTACGAATTCAACTGGGATGCTGCTACTGGTTTTCAGATAGATTCTGTCGCAACTGGTTTGTCAAGTGGGGTTTATAACATTACAATTACAGATGCGCTGCAATGTGTTATTACGAATGATGTTCTAGTGGATACGGCTAGTTTTGTAAGCGCAGTTGTTTATCTGAAAAGTGGTGTAGGCTACCTAGATTATTATCCGAATCCGGTGAGTGATATTTTGTATGTAAATGTATTGTTAGAGAAGACGTCGGACTTGGAGCTACGGCTGATCACGGCCTTGGGAGAAACAGTTAGCGTTTTGCGAAAGCAAAATTTGAAGGAGGAACGTTTGGAGATACCGGTTAGTTTGCTTCCTGGTGGAACCTATGTTTTGTTAGCTCAGGTTGATGGTCGAATTGTACTGAGGGAGTTGATTGTCAAGCAGTAGTTTTTTTGTTGTTATATTTCAAGAGGGTCACTGCTCTATAGACCAGTGACCCTCTTGAACTTTCACACATGCTCTAACTTTCCTCCAAAATCTTAAAAGTAGTTCGTCTATTAATCTGATGCTCATCATCCGTACATTTATTACAAATACAATCTATCGCCAAATTCTCCTCTCCATAACCTTTTGCCATCAAGCGTTCCATATCTAATCCTAAGCTAATCAAATAATCAACTGCAGCCTGCGCCCTCCGCTGAGACAAATCCTGATTGTAGCGAGCATTCCCCTGACAATCGGTGTGTGAGGACAACTGTATACGAATTCCTGGGTTTCGGCGAAGAATATCTGCCAGTTTATTAAGCTGAGGTTTTGCATCTTCTCGTATGAAAGATTGATCGAAATCATAGTAGATGTTTTCCAAAGTGATCTCTCGATCTCTGTAAATTTTGTCTAGAACGACCTCCACCTCATAAGTTGTAATAGGATTGTTAGGATCTTTCCCAATTCCTTTGGAGGAGAAGCGAGTGCTGTTATTCAAATAACCAGGATGACTTGCGTTGAAGGTGTAATCGCTATCCTCTTCCAATTCTAAAGTGAAGAGTCCGTCTGGGCCAATTGTAACCTTTTCGGTTTTTCCGTTCAGCACTATTTCTACCGTTGATTCATTTAATGGCTTACGACCAATGACATCTGTATTCGGATTACCAGGCGTTCTGTAAATTTTTTCTAAGACATATCCATTCAGGATCATTTTGTAGACAATTGGCTCTGGTTCTTTTGTCGTATCGATTGGAGGAGGGGGCGGAGGCAGTCGTCTTTCATAACGATAGATATCATCATTGCCTTTACCTTTATCTCTGGAAGAAGAAAAATAACCTTGCTGAAGAACGTCTCCATTCAGTTCCTTCCGATAATCAACAATATAAGCGAAGTCATCTGCGCCAGAGTTTAATGGTGGTTTTAGGTTTTGGATTGGAGCCCAGTTGTTTTCATCCACTCTGTATGTTCTAAAAATATCCAAGCCACCCATACCAACGTGATGGTCAGAAGAAAAATACAAAGTGTCTTTGTCTAAGAATGGGAACTTCTCATCACCTTCAGAGTTGATGGATCTACCAAGTAAGCGAGGATCACTCCATCCGTCAGGAATGCGTTCTGAATAATAAATATCATATCCACCCCATCCTTCTGGATGATTAGCAGAGAAAAATATAGTACTTCCATCTTCGGATAAAGTCGGATGTCCGTAATTTACTTTGTCCTCCACAAAATTGAGTGGTATCGCCGTTGACCAGCTATCACCTTCTTTCTCACTCATCATCAAGTGGCAATATACATCAGCTCTTTCCTTCTCTGTAAAACATCTGGAGAAATACATCTCTGTAAAAGACTCGTTGAAAGCTACTGTGCCTTCATTATTCGCGGTATTGATTTGTGCATCGAAAGGTTGGACATTATTACCATCCAGGTCTACCAAAAATAAATCGGAAAAAGAGTTACCCGTCCATTTGTAGGTGCCATCCCCAACACTGCTTTTACGGTCGGAGGTAAAGACGATTTGATTATCGCCGTAAATCGTAGGAGCATAGTCGGCATTGCCGGAATTGAAAGTAGCATTTTCGACACTGTAAACTGCTTGGTCAATAATTTCTTTCCAAGCCATCGCTTGATTACAAGCGGTGATCTCTCTTCGGTATTCGTATGGACTTCCGATTTCTAAGCCTAGTTCCTTAAAAGCTTGAGCCGCTTCTTTGTATTGCTCATTTTGCTTTAGCGCAAAAGCATAATATTTCAAAGCATCGATTCCATATTGATTGTCGTAAGCAATTTTGTACCACTCAATGGAAGCCTCATTCTGATTGATGCGACGATAAGAATCTCCTAGCATGTAGGCAATTTTTCCTTTTTCCAATCGGCTCTTTGCTTTGTTGTATTCCTTCTTCAGCATTTTAGTGGCAACGGAATATTGCATTCGATCATAAGCTGTTTTGCCATCCTTTACTTTCTGGGTGTAGGTGCATGCAGTGGTGAAGAGAAGGGCAGTGGTGAAAAGCAAGAGAAAAGATCGCATCATAGCTGGTGTGTTTGGTCAGTAAAAGCAAGGTCAATATTAGTCAATAAATACTTTGTTTCAAACGCTGTAAATGTATTGTTTGTTGCGGATTTTTAGTGACTAGTAGAATAGGGTAGTGTTTACCACAAAGCTGGTAATTATAGTGATTTTTACGCTTAAATTTTGACTCTGGTAGTTCAGGTCGTTATATTTGATAGACTTACTACTTAGTTAGAACAACCAATCACAACGCTTTTTTCTAAAGCTAGAAGATTCTTCCCTCGATTTTAATAATCTGATTAATAAAGCGATTGTCCATCATCACCTCCTCTGGACGACCCTTATACAATACTTACGAATCCCCCTTTTTTATTTAACCAAAACGAATCTATCATGGGTAAATCATTACTTATGCTGATAATGCTATTGGCTATTGGCGGGAAAAATTCTAACTCTATCATTATCAATGATGAACGAGATGGCAATCAATACGAAACGGTGCAGATTGGCAATCTGACGATAATGGCAGAGAACTTAAATTATGATATTGATGGGTCAATTTGCTTTCGCGAAAGTGAAGACTTCTGTAGTAAGTATGGTCGCCTCTATGATTATAAGACTGCTATGAAAGGTAGCGAAGAAGAGTATGCCCAAGGCATCTGTCCTAATGGTTGGCACATTCCTTCTGCTGAAGAGTGGACTTACTTAATTCAAAATATACAGGAGGGAAAACTGATCTATAAAGAAAATTCACCAGCCAGCAGAATCTTACCAAACAATCCGCTGAAGCTGAAATTTGCAGGTAATAAATCTGCGTCAAATGATAAGGTCTACCTGGTGGGTAGAAAAGGGGCATATATGACTTCCTCTACTAAAGACGGTAAATGGATGGTGGTTAACTTTTCCAGAAAATCAAATATTCACGAGTTGTCATTAGAAAGTAAGCATGAGCTGAAGGCTGGAGTAAGTTGCCGTTGTGTGATGGATTAACTATGATTATGCAATTTGGCTAGCCACAAGTTCTCCTGCGATTCTACCACTGCGCATCGCCGCATTGATGGAGCCATTTAGCAAGTGATCTCCACAACGATACAATCCTTCGCGAATGATGAACGCTTCTTTTGGCGCAGTATGACGAACAGATTGCTGCTCAGGTAAAGCATACGTAACTGTCTTGTTATCTAGTAACTGCCAATCTTCTACCGCTTTTCCAAACCAGGTACTCAGTTCATTTCTAACCTGCTTGGTAAGCGCAGCGGGAGAAAAATCAGCCTTGCCCACAATCGAAACAGAGATTAAGTGACTGTCCTTCGGCGCATAGCCATCAGCGACTTTGTTGATCGTGCATATATTGTTAGAAGTTTTATCTTTCTTGGTATTCAGTGCAATGAGTGGCTGCTTGACTGGAGCTTCTTTGTTGACAAAATGCAGGTGCGTAGTGCTGTTGTATTTCGTTTTTACTTTGCTGAGTTCGCTGACCAGTGCAGTAGCCTCTGTTGCTAAAATAATATTCGGAGCAGAATAAACAGAGCCATCGTCAAGACGGACTTCTTGCCCAGAAATGCTTTCGACTTTTGCATTACATTTGATGCTATCCGAGGGAAGAGAAGCTGCTAGTTGTTTTGGAATCTCCTCCATACCAAGGTTGGGAACTGATGCATTTCCATGACCAAACATTTTGAAAACGAAATCGAACATCCGGCGACTGGTTTCCTGATCATTTTCTAAAAAGATACCAGCAAAGAAAGGCTCAAAGAAATTCTTTATCATAGTAGTGCTAAAGCCGTAATCATTGCTCAGTGCTTTACTGGTTGATATTTCTGTTTGCTCAAAAATCTGATCTATAGTCATCCCCGACAATCGACTACGAAGTTTTAATATTTTTAGCTTGTCGGTAAAACTTCCGGCATTCGATGTGAGCGTAGGGAATAGGCTGGAGAAGTTGCGCAGTGGATCACCAATCTGATCCTTCGAGCCATTTGGGTAAAGGAGCAAAGCACCTGGATCGAAATTCTTTAGATTGAGCTTCTCGTAATCTAACCACTTTTTAGCTTCTGGATAAGCCGTCAGGAAAACCTGGAAACCATGATCTAATCGAAAGCCATCTATGACGTCTGTTTTTACACGTCCACCTATTCGATCTGTCGCTTCGAGAAGGATAAAATCAATACCCTGTTTTTGAAGTTGTCTAGCGCAAGTAAGTCCGGAGAGTCCGCCTCCAATGATGATTGCTGTTGAAGTCATGTCTTTAATTAGATTGAGGGAAATTTATAGAAGACAATGATAATATATATCCTGTCTTTTACAGCTATGCGATAAACAATTTTTTGTATTGGAAGTTTACTAACCGTTATTTCCAAACATAAAATACGACCATGCGCATTTTAGATCCCTATGCACCTCATGCAACTTATAAAAAAATCATACAGAAATATGGAGGCGAATATTCCTTCTTTGAGAAATTGAGAATGGGGGGTGTTGGTTCGCCAAGAGTGAGTTATCAATCTGGTATTCCAGAATTTGATGTGGTTCATCATTCTGATGATCTTGAGCAGTCGATGACTAATTTTGAACTAGTGAAAAAAGGACTAATTATACGAATCAATAAAAAGCAGAATTTAGCAGTAGCGATTGAGCACTTGGAACTATTGAAATCAGTGACCTTAACTTCTAACAAGGCAACTACAACTGAGCGGACTGGGAAAGTAGGAACGCTTTGGCTAGAATTTCAAAATTATGAACCGCTTTATTTTAAGGTTGGAAAAGAAGAGTACAAAGGGGTTCAGCGGTTTTTTGAAAAATCAGTTTTTGCGAAGGTTTATCAGGGAGCTTAGGTTCTGCTGCATCGTATTAAGTTGCAGCAGAACCTAAGACCATTATAAGTAAATCAAAGTCTCACAAAGTATTCCGCCAATCAAAATCAGACAAATAAACCAATAACCCAAGTGGATAAAAACATACTTCCAACCTCGTCGCTCAAAAAGCGCATTGATGGCTAGTAGCGGAAGGGCAAAGAACACAGCCATAATTCCTCCGTGTATAGCTCCGTGGCTAAAGCTACGATGATGCTCTCCAAAGTTTTTCATCAAGTCTAAAAATTGCTGTTCGGCTGCACTCCCAGAAACCATAACCTCTGGCATCATCATCTGAAAAACAGCGGGCTGGTGAATAGCAAAAGAAGAAGCTGCAACACTCAATAGAACTCCTAGAAAATAAGTCGATCCGAAAATCACTAGCATGTTTGCACCAGCGAGATCTTCGTCCGAAAAGCCGTTTACTTTTTTCCAGGCAGAACCGAAGACCTTGTCGTGATAATATACCGCTCCTACGATCAGAGGAATAAGTGCGGTCAGAAAAAACAAATAATAATTAGTTGGCATAAGTTTAGAATTTAAAAAGTGAATAAAGTGTGTTATTCGTTTAGCTTGTTGTAAATGTAGGTAATGATTTAGATTAAATAAAATTTTTGTTTATAAAAAATAAAACAAAAAATGTTTTTATTTAAACTTTATGGAGCCTACCAGAATGATCTTTTATAATTTAGTCAGCTTCTGTATCTTTACTTTTCTACTAGTTGATCGCTGATTTACCTGAGTATAGACAGTTGCAAATTCTCTACTTTTCAAAAAACCGAATTCGATGTTTGCCAAAAAAGAAATTGAAATATTCGAGACTGATCACTCCCTTAGTATTGTCTTGGATTGGTTTAGTCCAGTCGCTTATTTTTTAGCTTTTTTCTGTACGATCTGGTGCGGCTTTTTGGTCTTTTGGTATTCTGTAGTTTTAGTTGGTGGAGCACCTTTGATATTTGCATTGTTTCCATTGCTGCATGTCGCAGTTGGCGTAGGATTATCTTATTACACTGCCTGTCTTTTCAAAAACAAAACATATATAGATGTGGACAAAGATTATTTATCAGTCGTCCACAAACCCATTCCCTGGTGGAAAGGAGATCAGGAAATTTCCACTACTGACATCAAGCAAATTTACGTAAAGGAAAAAGTTAGTAGAAATAAAAACGGTACTTCTGTTACTTACGAGCTGAGAGCAAAAATGACAGACGGTAAAGACAAAAGTATTTTTAATTTGCAAAGCTTAGAAAGTCAGCAGGTGACAGAAATCGAAGAACGCCTGGAGCTGTTCATGGGAATTACAGATCAGCCCGTCAAAGGTGAATTCGGAGGAACTTCAAAAGCAACTGCCGCTGCCGTTCCGAGAAGACAACGAAAAGCTTTTTCGGATTCTCCAATTAGCTACCTCTACGAATCTACTACCCAAGATGTCATCAACCTAAAAAGCAAATACCACAAAGTGACCGCACTCACGCAGTATGATTGGAACGATGGAAACACCGATAAATTTTTCCAATTATTAGATGATGATAACAAGGAGCAGATTATTTATGTAGAACAAAATAAAGCAATACTCCGCGCCTTTGAGGAAACGAATATACCAGTTGGTAAAATAGGATTTAGTACTTTTCCCACTAATGATCCACCTACGGAAATTACGCTAAATGGTAATACCTTTTATTTTGCTATGACAAAAAAAGGCAACTCTTTCGTTTCTGGTGTGCCTAGTTCGACAACTGCTACACAGTGGCTTTTTGAATCAGAAGATCAAGATCAACAAATTCGCTTTATTGACTATGATGGCCAGATGACCTGCTATCATGGAATCAAAATTTCTGAATCAGATTTTGAAAACACCTTGGATTTGAATAGCCCGCCGGTTTGGGAAAAAGAAGAGCAGCCTTTGGAGAATCGGACTTGGGATGAGGACGATTTTGTTTGATGTGGAGTAATTATCTCACAACACTCTCCAACAAATCCCCCACATAATAAGAAACCAGTGCAGCCACTGCTCCAAGCAATATCGTCTCTAGAACGCCTTTCCATTTTTTAGTTTGCGTTACATAAGCCTTCATCCAACCAATGATGAAAAAACCTGTTCCTGTGAGTACAGAGCATAGAAAGAATAAATTCTGTTGAAGCGGATTTATAAAATCAATGACGTAAACGAGTAGAGGAATCAATCCAATTAATAGAAAAGAAGCATAGGTCACAGCACCCATCATGAATGGTGATTTTTGCTCTGACATCATTTCCAGTTCTTCTTTCATCATCACATCAACCCAGCGATCTTTATCACTCGTAATCACATCAACGACCTGTTCCAGAAGATCGCCCTCAAAACCTTTTGCTTTATAAATATCTCTAACCTCCTGTCGTTCGACCGCGGGTAGGTTTTCTACTTCCCAGTATTCGATTTGCTTATGTTTGTTGTAATTGTCAATTTCAGATTTTGTTGAAAGGTAGGCTCCAATAGACATTGCAAAACCGTCGGCCAGCAAATTTGCGAAACCGAGAATGATAATAATTGAGCTATCTAATCCAGCTCCTACCGACCCTGCCACGACAGCAAAAGTAGTGACGCAACCATCAATTCCGCCATAGACAAATTCGCCCAGATACTGCTCAACGTTTTTGGGTAAACCGCCTGAGTTGTGAATGACCTGTTCGTTGTGATCGTTTTTCTGACTGTTATTTGACATGGCTTTAATTGTCTGATGGAGGTGCTAATTTTAGTTCCTTAAAAGTAGTGAAAATTTCAGTTCATCTAAATTCTGACGATGCTAATCCATAATACATCGACTTGCCTAATCTTATCTGCGAATTTCAGGTTTGTAAAATGGAACTTAGAGCTAAAATAATTTCTAAACCTTTTTAAAGTAATTTCAAAACTAATTCGTCTACTTACATAAAGAGACAAAACCAAAGGCAAAGTGCCAGTACATATAATGACCGAAAAACGGGAACGAACTATTGCGGGAGTCATCAAGGAATACAATCGAAAGTTGTTCGGTTTTATCCGTGGTCGAGTGTCGAATAGCTCTGATGCAGAAGACATTTTGCAGGACGTTTGGTATCAGTTGAGTAAAGTAGGGAACCTAGATTCCATAGAGCAAATCAGCGGCTGGCTTTTCCGAGTAGCTCGCAACCGATTGACGGACGACTACCGAAAACAAAAACCAGCTTTACTAGAAGATCAGGCTTACGCTAATGAAGACGGAGATCTTTACCTAAAAGATATTCTACTAGCAGATACCCCTGATCCTGAGTTGGAAAACTTGAAAGAAATCTTTTGGGAAGAACTCTTTGAGGCTCTGGACGAACTTCCTGAGAAACAACGAAATGTCTTTGTCTGGAATGAACTAGAGGAAGAAACATTTCAACAAATATCAGATCGAACAGGAGATAATATTAAGACTTTGATTTCCAGAAAACGTTATGCAGTGAAGCATTTGCGAGAGCGATTGGAAAGTCTGTATCAGGAGTTCAATGATTAATGATAAGCACTGGAATTTTTAGCACACGTTTATTTACAATATTAAAAAAGCAACATTATGCATAGCGAAAATAAGCCCTTTCGAAAGAAGCACAAAGTGAGAAAAGTATTTTTCGTCGCTGCTGCTGTTATCGTCTTTGCAACGGTAATCGGTACCGTGGTTATGTTGCTTTGGAATGCAATCATTCCTAATGTTTTGAATACAAGGCCGATTAGATTATGGGAGGCCATTGGATTGCTAGCCATATTCCGTTTGCTGACAGGCGGATTGAGAAGAGGCTTTGGCCGTAAACATAGAAAGAGAAAAAATGCCTGGAAAGAAAAGTGGATGACCATGACAGATGAGGAAAAAGCGGAGTTTAAATCGAGGTGGAAAGAGCGATGTAGAAAGAGGAAATAAATTTTTTTTAAAAAAAACTTTAAAAATTTAAAGTAATTCTAAAACTGCCCCGTCTTCCTAAATGTAAACAGCAGCAATCCGGATGCTGCAACAATATTTAAAAACAATTTTGGAGGCCTCAAAAACTTCCATTCATAAAAATAAAAAAATCATGCGACGACCATTCAGAAAAATTTTCGCCTTTTCATTAGGCATTATGGTATTCTTCTTATTAGCTAAAGTATTTGTAGGAGCTTTCTTCCTGGCCATGTTCCTCAGTATTCCTTATCTCTTTTTCCGAGGAATTAAATCGGCCCTTAGAGATGATCGCTACTATCCCCAACAATACAATTACAATGATTCCGACTGGGAAACGGAAGACGAACCATTGTTCTATGCTAAGAACGATTTCAGAAGAAACCGATTCGATAAGAGACCTGCTTATCACTTTGTAGAGGTCAGATAAGTAGAAGAGTAGAAGTGCGTTTGCACTAAAAAAAATCATCCGTAAGTTTATTGTCTGCCTGGTTAGCACCAAGAGAAAGGTTGTAGACTTACAATTTCATAAACAATGACATCTGGGTAAATTGAAAATCTTCTTTTTATCTAGATCTTCAAAACAATTAAAATTATGTGTCAAAGATTCGAAAATAAACAAAACAGATTTCGTCACGATCGTGGTCCTTGGGCTGCGAAGCGAGAATTCAAAAGAAGAATGCGCGAGATGAAAGGATTCCAAGGGAATCGAAATACTCCACCAGTAAACGTTCGTGAGTTAGACGATAAGTACGAGCTATTTGTATATGCTGCTGGACGAACAAAGGAAGATTTCCAAATCGCTGTAGCAGATGGAGTTCTCATACTAAAGGCCGATGCTCAGAAGAATGATACCGACTGGCGCCGACAAGAGTTTGCGATGGAAGGTTTCAAACGAAGGTTTGAGTTGCCCGAAGGAGCAGATGTGGAGCAGATCGAAGCGAAATACGAAAACGGAGTATTGCTGATAACACTACCAAAGATGGAGGATTTCCATACAAAGAGAAGAGAAGTAGCGGTAGACTAATATGACGATAAAAAATATTGGTTGATTGAATATTTTTTTTGCGAAAGGGCAGTTTGTTGATTCAAGCTGCCCTTCTCTGTTGTGTGAACTGAAATATTTTGAAAATTGCAATACATACTGTTTTGGAAACCAGTATTTACCTCTAAAAGATACATTGTAATTCAGAATTACGTGGGAATGAGCACATATTGTGAATTGTAACAATGTCGAACTTAAATCAATGTTTTTGTATTAAAATCAAATATATTATGTTGTGAATTTTCCAAAAGCGGTAAGAAGTTTGCCAAACATGAAACATATGCAGTACTAATCGCATTAAAAACTAATAACAAACTAAAGAAAAATCATCAACCAAAATCATACTATTATGTCTAAACAAAACATCGGTTTCATCGCTCCTTTCGCTTTAAATATTCTTGCGTACGTTTTAGTATGGAATTTCTTTTTCGCAGATAGCGATACCACTACATTTAATGATGCGGAAGTACCAGCGGCTTTCCAGGAGGAGGTAGAACCTACAGAGGATGGTGCATACATTTTAGAAGAAGATCATAAATATACTGCTCTCAGAGAAGAGTAAAGATTATAAAGAATTCACGTTTCAAAAAAAGTCATCAGGTCAACAGATCTGATGGCTTTTTTTGTGTTGTAGTCATAAATTCGGAGTTTACTAAAAGTTAGGCTATCGAAAATTAATGTGAGCGACCCGTCTACCAGTAACCAGATATCCATCCAATCTATATTTTAATATTAGAAGCTTCCATCAGATGAGATATTTTTCGTATGTTTGAAAATCATAACATGTCAAAAGAAGAGTCTAGCGTTTTCAAAACTGATGATCTTCGCTAAAGTAGAAAATAATGAATCCCATCCATAGAAGAAACTTTCTCAAGCAAGCTGCCATCCTTTCCTTCGGTTTTACAGGATTGCATAGTTGTACTCGTTTGATCGCGACAAGGAAGAGTAAGGGCTACGGTGACCTTCTGCCAGATTCAAAAAAATACCTCAATCTTCCAGAGGGATTTACCTATGATATTATTTCAAAGGCAGGTACTAAAATGGATGATGGGCTTCTGCTCCCCGCTCGCCCAGATGGCATGGCGACCTTTGCCACTGCTAATGGAAAAGTAATCATCGTGCGAAACCATGAAAACTCTCCAGAGCCTACGAAGTATGGTGCTTTTGGAAAAGATCAGCAATTGCTTCCGCAAATAAGTAAAGAAAGTTTTTATGATTATGGAAAAGGAATCACTCCTGCTTTGGGAGGAACGACGACCTTGGTTTACAATGAAGAAAGTGGGAAAGTAGAAAAGCAGTTTTTAAGTCTTGCTGGCACCATCCGTAATTGTGCAGGAGGATCTACGCCCTGGGGCAGTTGGATTACCTGCGAAGAAAATGTAGCGCGCGCGGGCGAAGGGAGTTTGGAAAAAGACCACGGCTATTGTTTTGAAGTTCCAGCTAGTGCTGATATAAAACTGTATGATCCAAAACCAATCATCGCTATGGGCCGCTTCAACCACGAAGCAGTTTGTGTAGATCCACGCACTGGGATTGTCTACGAAACGGAAGACAGAGGTGATGGACTGATTTACAGATATATCCCAAATGTCAAAGGGGAATTACTAAAAGGTGGCCAGTTACAAGTCTTAGCCATCAAAGGTCAGAAGAGCTATGAAACTCGAAACTGGTCAGGGCAGGACATGAAAAAAGATATCGCCTTTGACGTAGAATGGCTAGACATAGATAATGTAGAATCGCCTGAAGATGATCTCCGATTCAGAGGCTATAAAATGGGTGCTGCTCGTTTTGCAAGAGGGGAGGGGATGTGGTTTGGAAACGATGAATTATACTTCGCTTGTACGAATGGTGGCCCTAGAAAACTAGGACAGGTCTTCAAATATATCCCAAGTCCAAAGGAGGGAACCACTGAAGAAAAAGAGCAACCTGGTCAGTTGATTTTATTCGCAGAGTCAGAGGACAGAACCATTTTGCAAAATTGTGATAACCTAACCATTGCTCCCTGGGGCGATGTCATCATAGCAGAAGACAATGGTAATAGTAATCATATCAGAGGTATAAAATCAGATGGCTCCATCTATACTCTGGCTAATAACGTAGGCTCAAAATCTGAGTTCGCAGGACTTACTTTTTCTCCTTCTGGAAAAACATTGTTTGTCAATATTCAAGAGAACGGAGATACCCTTGCTATTAGAGGTCCTTGGACCTAACAATACATTTACGTAAAGTGATAAATGGTTTTTAAAAAATAAACCTTTGCTTTCGTAACTTTTATATTTCAGTCCGTAATAGCTGTATTGGAGCACGTCAAATTGATTGTTCCTGATCTGAGCATATCTCTCATCCCAATCCCACCGAATTTTAAAGCAGAACAACCGTTTTAAGACAATTCTACAGTGTCCTTCCTGTCGCTTCTCCCTCTTTCAATTCCTAAACTTGTAAACTAATCAACCTTTCATCCCTGAAGCAATTAATACACATTTCCTTCCTTCTGTTTTGTACAACTATTGTTCAATTGAATGCTCAGGTTGTACTGAACGAAGTTGCATTCGGAGGTTTCCTCGGAGATTTTGTAGAACTGAAAAACCTGGGACCTGTTCCTGTAGATGTCTCTGGTTACTATTTGTATAGTGAGGCTCCTGCAGGCACACCCGCGAGTGTACAATTGACGGAGCTGAATTTGATCTGCGGATCACTGATTATGGAACCTGGGGACATCATCGCTTTTGATGATATTTCTGATTTTGTGAGTTGGCAACCCGATCTGGGAGATTTGGCTTTGTTTAGTACAAACGCAGATTTCAACTCCGCTGATTTTATTTTGGACTATGTCGCTTGGGGTACAGCTCCTGCTATGACCTTTACCGTGATCGCAGCTGATATGGCAGGAGAGTGGAATGTTGGTAATTTCGTAGATGGAAACTGGAATGGACTTTCCTTAGAATATACTGGTACTGGAAATCAGCCAGCTGACTGGCCTTTCAATAATATGCCAACGATATGTGCAGAAAATGCTTCTGTCGGAACCAACTGCGATGTAACGGCTGGAACACCTAACCTATTACAGTTGGAATTTTGTGTAGGAGACGGCATCCCAGATGTACCTACGGATTTAACTATTTCAGGAAACACAGGAAGCTTCTTCCAATGGGTATTGACTGATGTCACTGGAGTGATTCAGGAATTGCCAGCTTCTTTGAATGATATTGATTTTGAAACAGCAGCAGAAGAATTGTGTGTGTTATGGCATGTGGCTTATGAAGATAATGTTACAGGTTTAGAAATTGGTGGAGCAGTGTTGATGTTAGGAGGTTGCAACGAAGTTTCTGATGCGGTTTTGGTTTCTAAAACAATGGTAGATGGTGGCGAACTAGTTGGTGGACCTTTCGATTTTTGTGTAAACGATGGTGTGCCTGATTTTGTATCAGGAATTACTTTCTCAGGTGATCTCTCCATTAATAACCAGTGGATAATCACTGACGAAAACCTCAATATACTTGGTTTGCCCAATGATCCTTCAGAAGTAGATTTTGATCAAGCTGCTCCAGGGCAGTGCCTGATTTGGAATATTGGTTATAGCGGTACGATCACTGGTTTGGAAGTTGATGCAAACGCTGCTGATCTTGAAGGTTGCTTCGCATTGTCTAATCCAATTGAGGTGAATCGTTTCGGGCCAAATTCCCCTGGCTGTGGAGGAGGAACAGGTGGAGGAACTGATTATGTTTTAATTGGTTTCAAAGATTTAAAACTAGAAAGAGCTTTTGTTCTGGATGGTGGGATTGGTGTAACCAAAGAATCTGCAGATCTAGAAATTACAGAAGAGTCAGAAGTTATTGCTGATGGAACTTTCGTCAGAGGTCCATACGTCAGAGTGTACGATAGAGCAAAGGCTAGTAATATTCACGCAATTGTTGCTGATCCTGAATTGCCAGATTATTTGGAAAATGATTTTGATACAACAGATGATCAAGATGTGGAAGTAGAAGAAAATGAAACTATTGTTCTGACAGACTTTCTTTACGATGACATCGAAATTGAAGATGGAGCTACCGTCACCTTTTCAGGAAATGAATTTGTATACATCGAAGAATTAAAAACAGGTGATAACGTAACCATCCTTTTCGATCAATGCACCAATCTTATCATTGATGATAATGTCAGCATTGGTAAAAACAATAATTTTAATCCTGGTGAAGAACACGTATTTATGTTCGCAGACGAAGACGTTTCTATAAAAGAAGGAACGTTCTACTACGGCGGAATTTATACGTTAGAAAAACTGAGAATCAGAAAAGCTGAAGAAGACAATCCAACGATCATGGTTGGGATCTTTATTGGAGCTGATGTAAAGGCCAGAGATTACGTAGAGTTGTACTATGCTGATATTTCGCCTTGCATTCCAAACATTGTAAACAACGATCCACAAGAAAGAAGTGAGCAAGAAGAGGAAGATGTAAAAGCATTGTTAGGAAATATAGAACTGATGGTTTACCCAAACCCTGCAAAAGATATGGCTTACCTAAAAGTAGCATCTGAGGAAGTACAAAACATTCAGATTCAGCTTTTCGATATGATGAATCAAGTGGTTTATGAAAATGCAGACTATAGCTCAGATGGAGATATCATCAAAATTGAAGTAGCTGATTTGCCAGTTGGATTATACACAGTGAGAATTACTTTAGCTGATGGAAATAGTTTATCACAAAAAGTAATGGTTGCTCGATAAACAATCAACTAGCTTTAAAAACACAAAAGGGAAGATGCCAATATCGGTGTCTTCCCTTTCTGTTTATAGCAAAATTTGTTCTACCCTTAAAGTGGTATACTGAGTCATATGGCCTGAATAGTCAGTCAATTATGATAAAAAATAGCTAAATTGCACATCGAAATAACACAGAGAAAATTTCCCAATCACCTTTCTATTGCCGATGTTTTTTTAGTACTCCCTCTACTGTATTTTAAGCATCACCAAACTGAATCATTGATTCACCCCAAGCTTACAACCTAATTTTTTGATTTATAATTAATAATACATGTTTGATATTAACATGTAACACAGTTCTATAAAGCGAATATCAAAAGCAAAAACAAACGATATGAATCTTACAAAGTTTTACAATCAATTACCTCAGTTGGCAGATCCTATTTTGATCTTCTTTCAAAGTCTCTTGCTAAGGCGAATGAAGCCTGTGTTTTTATTATTAGCGGTTTGTTTTTTTACGACAGTTAATAGTCAAGCCCAACAAGTTTACATCAATGAATTTATGGCTTCTAACGCAAGTACGATCACTGATGAAGTCGGTGATTTCGATGATTGGGTAGAATTGTATAATGCTGGTAACTCTTCTGTCAATATTGGAGGAATGTATTTGTCTGATGATTTGACGAATCCGACCGCCTGGCAAATTCCAACTAACAATCCTTCTGTTACTACAATTCCAGCAGGTGGTTATATCTTACTATGGTTTGATAAAGAGACTGTGCAGGGTCCATTGCACATTGATGCAAAACTAGGTTCCAGCGGAGAAGACATCGTACTAACGGCGGCCAACGGAACAACAACGATAGACAGTTATACCTTCGGCGTTCAGCTCGGAGATATTTCTGAAGGACGAACTACAGACGGTGGTTCCAACTTTGATTTCTTCGCAGAGCCTACACCAGGTGCAACCAACAACGATTCTGACCCAGGTGCACCGATGGCTCCAATGCCAACCGTTGATAACATTGGTGGATTTTATAACAATAGTATTACGGTGACGGTAAGTGGTGAGGGAGAACTCAGATATACCACTGATGGCGCTAAACCAACCACAAGCTCACCACTCTACACTGGCCCGCTAACTTTCGATGAAAACACACCTCTGCGAGTAGTTGCTTTCGATCCACCAGCATTGCCTTCTCCGATCATGACACAGACTTATTTGTTTGATGTAAATACAGAATTTGCAGTAGTGAGTTATGTCGCTGATCCATTTGATTTGTTCGATCCAGCTACGGGGATGTATACTAATTTTGAAGTAGAAGAAATCGAAATTGAAGCGAATGCAGAACTCTGGGAACCAAACGGAACAAAAGGCTTTAATCAATTATTTGAATCAGAAATTCACGGAACGGGTTCAGCGGTTTATGCACAAAAGCCATTGGCGTTGAAAGCTAAGAAGAGCTTAGGTTCTGCGGTGATTCCATACGAAGTATTTCCAGATCAGCCAGGCTATGAGCCACGAAGTCTGATTCTTAGAAACGCAGGGCAGGATTGGAACATCACCATGTTTAGAGATGCTTTTGTAAGTAGCTTAGTGCGCGATCTTTCCGACGTAGGAACTACGATTACAAAACCAAAATTATACACACAAGGACATCGTCCAGGTATTGCTTACGTAAATGGAGAATACTGGGGAATCAATAACGTCCGAGAAAGAATGGACAAGCGGTACATCAAAGCTCAGTTTGGTTTGGATGATGATGAAATAGACTTTTTAGAAAATCAATCAGAGGCAAAAGAAGGCGATTTCGTAGAGTGGGATATTCTGACAGATTTCATAGAATCGAATTCTTTAAGCTCAGATGCAAATCTTGATTTTGTAGCTTCAAAAATAGATCTCGATCATTACATTGATTACGTTGTTTTCAACTTATACATTGACAATCAGGACTG
Source organism: Saprospiraceae bacterium (assembly GCA_045105695.1). Lineage (GTDB taxonomy): Bacteria > Bacteroidota > Bacteroidia > Chitinophagales > Saprospiraceae > CALGLS01. Next base: position 43,873 of record JBGCDT010000211.1, read on the forward strand.
GCCAGGAAACAACAACAAACGTTGGAGAGAAAGAGCGCCAGGTGCTACTTGGAATTTCATGACCTGGGATCTTGATTTCTCTTATGGTTTATTCATTCCTGGACAACCGTTCAACTCCGGAATCGCGACTTCTAATTCCTTATCCAGATTATATGAAGTGCCTAACTTCTTATGGCCAAACCCAGAATGGGCAACCCTACTTTTCCGTCGTCTGATGGAGAACGATGGCGTACGTGCAGACTTTGTTAACAGAATGGCGGATCAGCTAAATGTACTCTACAGCCCAACTCGTGTAAACGCGCGTATCGATGAATTCATAGATACTTACGATTCTGAAATTCAAAACCACCACGACCGTTGGTCTAGTGGATTCCAGACCTGGACAGCTAAGGTTCAAAAATTAAAAGACTTTGCAAACGCAAGAGTAGCTCCGGTCCGTAACCAATTTGTACAACAGTACAGTTCGATCACGGGTACTGGAAATATTACTGTAAACCTAAATAATGAAGACGAAGGTTCTGTACAACTGAATACCATTTCGGTAACGGAAGCCAACGCACCATTTACAGGAGTGTACTTCCGAGGAGTGGATGTGCCAGTGCGCGCTGTTCCAAATAGAGGTTACGTTTTACAATCCTGGTCGGGAAGCCTTTCGGGAAATAATCCAAACGAAGTCATCGACTTCAATAGCAACGCAAATATCACTGCTAATTTCTCTTTGGGTTCTACTTCTACACAACCAATCGTAATTAACGAAATCAATTATAACTCTCCAGATGGAAACGAGTCTGGAGACTGGATCGAATTGCACAATCCAAATAACAGTGCAGTAAATATCTCAGGTTGGTACTTCGAGGATGAAAGTGGAGATTACTTTGGCCTTCCGGCAAATACGACTTTAGCTGCTGGCGGATATTTGGTTTTGGTAGAAAACGAAGATGAGTTTACAAGTGTGTACCCATCGGTTTCTAACTACATCGGAGCCTTTGGAAAAGATCCAGGAGGATTTGGTTTGAGTGGGGGAGGAGAGCAGATTACAATTAAAAATGCAAATGGAGATCTGATTGATGTTGTAGATTATGACGATTCAAATCCTTGGCCGACAGCTGCGGACGGAGACGGACCAACGCTTCAGTTGATTGCTCCTTCTTTGGATAATGCTTTGGCTTCTAGCTGGGAAGCTAGCGCAGCTACTCCTGGTTTACCAAATGACTCTACTTGCGATGACGCAGACAACGATGGCATTTGTGTTCAGAATGATTGTGACGACAACGACCCATCTATACCAGCCGCAGCAGGCACTCCTTGTAATGACGGAAACTCAAGCACAACCAACGACGTCATTCAATCAGACGGATGTACTTGTGCAGGGACTACAGCTCCAAGTGGCGATTGCGATGACATCGTAGTGACCGGAGGTTCAAGTAGTGTGACCATTGATAATGTAAATGCAGGACATTATATCATAAAGTTATTCAGTCCATCTTACAGCACGATTATCAACTGTGTAGATTGTGCCGTTCCTCAGGTCGCAACTGGTTTGGCTGCTGGAACTTATTATGTAGATGTACAATTGTATACGGCCAACTGGCAAAGCATCTGTACATTGACTGATGAAGTGGAAGTAGGAGGAACGGCGGGTTGCCCAGTAGATGCAGACAACGACGGTGTTTGTGCCGCTGATGATTGTGATGATAATAATGCAGCTGTTCCAGCAACACCAGGTACTCCTTGTAATGATGGAAATTCAAATACAACGGATGATGTGATTCAATCGGATCAATGTACTTGCGCAGGTATTCCTTCGAATAACTCGACAGATTGTGACGACATCGTTATAACCACAACGTCCAGTTCTATTTCTATAGGAAATATCAATACAGGACATTATATCATTAAGCTATTTAGTCCAACCTGGAGTACGATTATCAACTGTGTGGATTGTGCCATTCCTCAGATCGCTACTGGTTTAGCGGAAGGAACATACCGAGTGGATGTGCAACTGTATACCGCAGGATGGCAGTCTATCTGTAACTTTACAGAAGATGTAGAAGTGGGTGGTGGAACAGGTTGTACAGATAATGACAACGACGGCGTTTGTGCACCTGACGATTGCGACGATAACAATCCAAACTTACCAGCAACCGTTGGTTCTTCTTGTAATGATAACAATGCTTCTACAGAGAACGATGTGATCCAATCAGATGGATGTACTTGTGTAGGAACCCCTGTTTCTTCAGGTACAGAATTAGGATGTGGTGTGAGCTATGTTGCTACTTCAAATAGTATTACAGTTACTGGGTTATCTGATGCAGCACATGCGAGTTTTGCTCTGTTCAACGGAAGTTGGCAAACACAATTCAATTGCTTTGACAATTGTGATGATCCTTTGGTTTTTGATAATTTATCAACGAGCAATTACATTTTGAGAATGCAGATTTGGGATGCAGGTTGGTCAAAAATATGTGATGTAACAGAGTTTGTTGATTTGAACAATCCAAATAACTTGGTTGGTCAAGACGGCGATTCTTACTTATTCTTTAATGCGAGAAAAGAAGGCCGAACAGCTAGTCTAAACTGGACGACTAATAGGAGTGAGGAGATAGATCATTTCATTGTTGAAAAATCTTTGGATGGATTGTCTTTCTCAGATTTAGAAACTATAACACCTTACGAAAACCGCGAAGGAGACTTAGTCTACCAAACAAATGATGCGGACGTAGCTGTAGGTTACAACTACTACCGACTGACTCAGGTAATGAACGATGGGACGGAAAGAGCGTCCGTAATTCACCGAGTGAAATTCGACTTGGATGTAGATAGCTTTGAGTTGTTCCCTAACCCGACGAGAGATCGCATTTTTGTAAATCTAAAAGCTTTTGAAGGTGCTACAGCAAATATGATTGTATACAATCAGTTAGGCCAACCTTTGAAAAACCTGAACGTAGAAAATATTCCAGAGCAACCAATCACTCTTGACCTAAATGGCCTGAACGGCGGGATGTACCACTTGGTCGTAAAGATCGAAGGACGCAAAGGAATGACGAAGCGTTTTATAATTGCGAAGTAAGATTGACTTTGACGCTGACTCTGACATTGACACTGACATTGACACTGACGCTGACTTCCTTCGACTATAATGGGGATGCGGTTTTAGCAAAGTTTTAGTTGAAAAGACGTTCGAAGGAAGTCAGCGTCAAAGTCAATGTCAATGTCAAAGTCAAAAAAAAAAGAGACTTCGAGCAGTTGATGACAATCCAAACTAATAATCCATTCGTCGAAAGTGGCGAGGATCTGGAATTGTTTTTATTAATTCAGATCAGACGTTTATAAAGCCTATGAACATGCGGTATGCACGGCTTAAAAGTGCCGGCTACGTTTGGCTACGTATTCCCTGAATGTATTAGCCGACTGGATCGAAGTAAAAATAGCGTGGGTCTGAGGGTTCTGCCTTTGGACCTGCGCTATCTCTAAGATTTTTGGTGGATGGGGTTGATAAGGTAGATGAGGTGGATAGGGGCTCTTAGTTTTTATTCAACGTAAAAAGGGAAACCTCATCAACCCCATCCACTTCATCTCCTCATCCACCTTTTTTTTAAAAAAAACTACACTTTTTGAACCCCCGATTTTAATGTGTAAAATGGCGTAGGCGTTTGTCTGCGCCATCGTTGTTTTAGGGGCGCTTGTAGCGTTTTATTTCTTTTCCTTACGTAAAATTTTCTCTATTTTACGACCTCTTGCCAATTCATCAATGAGCTTTTCCATCTGTCTACATCGTTTATACAATTCAAACTCATCTTCTATTTCTTCAATTCGATAACCACAAACGACTCCTTTAATCAAGTGTTCATTAGAGTGTATTTTAGCTTTTTGAAAGAATGTTCTAAAAGTTACTTTCTCTTCAATGAGGGTTTGTAAAGCATCTTTGTCAAAACCCGTAAACCATTCTATTACCTGGTTGAGCTCTTCTTTTGTTCTGCCGTTTTTCTCTAGCCTATTTAGGTAAAGGGGGTAGATGGATGCGAATATCATGTTGGCGACCTTTTCATTTTTTTCGGTGGTGACTTTCATTTTTTTGGGTTTTGAGTTGGTTGATTTTCTATACTACCTTTTTTAAGCGTTTTTTGAATATTTACATTTCGGGAAATTTGAACAACCATAAAATTTTCCGTAGCGCCCACTTCTGGTTTTTAACGTCCCACTACAATTCGGACAATTTAATGAGTCTAGCTTTCGATTACGGTTTTGAATACTTTGTTTTACATATTTTCTATGTTTTCTTTTACCGTTTTTAACATTGGTTGTAAATTTAGATAACTGATTTGTTATATCTTCAATTTCTTCACGAGATAATTTGGGTGTTTTAACATCTTTTATCTCAGCAAGAAGTTCATGCTTGTAAACAATAGGAACTTTTGAATATACATTTTTTAGCGTAGCCTTTCCAGTAAAAACGATTATTGGGAAATAATTTATGCCTTCGAAATCTTTAAGAACTCTTTTTAGAAAAAGTATATGAGA
>JBGCDT010000212.1:0-5294 GCA_045105695.1 Saprospiraceae bacterium
CCTTACTATCCTATTCAAGCTCCTAGTAAATAAATAATTTTCACTCATCATAATAAATCTTCTTATCATGACAAGATCCTTATTTGCTATTCTATTAGTGAGCTGTTTTTGCTTAATGCAGGCTCAAAAAACCAATGCCCAAGAAAAAAACATGGAGCAGAACGCCAACGCCTGGCAATCTCCTGACGAGGACATCCTCAAAATTCTTCACGCGCCGCAACTCCCTCGAACGTCTACGTCTCCTACAAGGACGCACATGGTTTTGACAAACCCGATCATCTACCCTACGCTATCTGAACTCGCGGGGCCTATGCTAAAACTCGCAGGGACTCGCGTGAATCCTAAAAACAATTATTACCACGGACGACATGGCGGTACTTCACCAAGAGTATTGACCATTAGCAACGGTAAAACAATTCCACTAGAAATTCCAGCAGAGTCCGAAGTGCTTTCTACTTCTTGGACCGTAGATGGTCAGCGCTTTGCCATGGCTGTCGGATTTGAAGATAGAATCGAATTGTGGATGGGAGACATTAACGGTCGTGTGGAAAAAGTCCCAGACATGATTCTCAATCCACTTATGGATCAGGCAATCAAATGGTTTCCAGACCAAGAGAAAATATTAGTCAGAAGAATTCACAATCGAGGCGCTGCTCCTCAGAAGCCTTCAATGCCGATTGGCCCTAAAATTTTGGAAGATGCTGGTGCTTCTGCAAGATCAACCTACGAGGCAAGAAATCTTTTGGAGACCTCTTTTGATGATGAACTGTTTAGTTATTATTCAGAATCAGAATTGGTTATCTATAATACTAAAACGAAAAAGAAAGAAGTCGTCGGACCAACGGCTTCATATATGTACGCCGGTATTTCTCCTGATGGAAAATACCTTTTGATAGAACGTTTAAAAAAACCTTGGTCACATGAAGTGGCTTGGTGGCGTTTTGCGAATGATATCGAAGTGTGGGATTTGAAAGGGAAGTTAGTGAAAACAGTTGCTAACCAACCGACTGCAAATGAGGTACCTATCCAAGGAGTGATCTCAGGACCTCGTTCTGTCTCTTGGCAACCAACAGCTCCGCACACCTTGTTTTGGAGAGAAGCGTTGGACGGAGGAGACCCAACGGCAGAAGCTGACTTTAGAGATAAGCTGATGCGCTGGGAAGCACCTTTTAATAATAAACCTGAGGAAGTCTTCAAAGCGGAACATCGCATCCAGGCAACTATGTGGGGGCAAACCGACGGCATGCTCATGGTATACCAAAGAGAACGCATCAAGAGATGGCGCTACGTATGGCTTTTAGATGTAGACAAAGGTAAGTCTAGACTATGGTTTGATATGGATGAAAATGATCGTTACAATGATCCGGGCTATCCGCTTTATACGCAATTGGAAAATGGTAGCTGGGTTTTCAAAGTAGACGATGGTTCTATTTTCTTCAGAGGAAGAGGAGGTACTAAAGAAGGGGATCGACCATTTGTTGATCGTAAAAATATTGCAACTGGAAAAAGTGAAAGACTCTTCAGATGCGCTAAAGACAAGTACGAATATTTTGTTGATTTTGCAGAGGACACCAACAGCTTCATCATGAGTTCGGAGTCTCCAACAACGGTCCCGAATTTTTATTTAGCAAAACTTGGAAAGTCCATTGAAGCAGAAAGTGGTGAAGCTCAAAGAGCAATGGTTAAAAGACCGATTACAAGTTTTCAAGATCCAAGTCCTGAGTTGCGTCAAATAGAAAATAAGATTGTTCGATACAAAAGAGATGACGATGTAGAACTAAGCTTCCAATTGCTTTTACCACCAGGTTATAAAGAAGGAACCAAAGTTCCGACGGTTGTCTATGCTTATCCTTTGGAATATTCTGGCGCAAAAACAGCCGGTCAAGTTAGAGGTTCTTCGAATCGCTTTATGCGAATTTATGGCGCCTCTCATAAGTATTTTTTAATGCGAGGTTATGCGGTTTTGGATAATACGGCAATGCCAATGATTGGAGATCCGGAGACGGTTTATGACTCCTTTGTTCCGCAGTTGGTTGCCGATGCAGAAGCTGCCGTTAAGAAAGCCGTAGACATGGGTATTGCGGACCCGGATAGAATTGGAATTATTGGTCATAGTCATGGTGGATTGATGGTTGCAAATTTACTCGCTCACTCTGATCTGTTTTGCGCAGGTATTGCGCGAAGTGGTTCTTACAACAAGACCAATCAACCTTATGGTTTCCAAGGAGAACGTCGTTCGCTTTTTGAAGCTACGAAGTCTTATATCGACTGCTCCCCTACTTTCTTTGCAGACAAAGTGAACGAACCTATTTTAATAATTCATGGAGATGATGATTCTAATCCTGGGACGTTGACTTTTCAGTCGGAAGTGTTCTATGAAGCAGTGAGAGGTTCAGGTGGTACCGCTAGATTGGTATTATTGCCATATGAAGATCACGGTTATCGAGCGAAGGAATCTATAGAGCATGTTTTGTGGGAGCAGATGAACTGGTTTGATAAGTATGTAAAGAATCGAAAGGTGACAGATGAGAAAAGCAATATGCCTACGAGTGATACTAAAAAGAAGTAGGTAAAAACAAACTCTAGTTTAGAAAACATGAGTCATCCAATAAGTAATATGTGCACGTAAGTTAATTGGCTTTATTCGAGAGTTTTTCTTTGTCTCACTTTTTGTCTTGGCCTAAGAAGGACTACCGCCTTCTAGGTAAACAACAAAAAGTAACAAAAAACCCAAGAATTATAAACTGGCCAGCCCATCCGCAAGCGGGTCAGAAGGCATACTTCTGAATGCTCAAACACTATAATTCGGCCTCCCGCTACTTAGTACGTGGCCTTCTATCGTGAAACCTATACGTGCACACTCTACTTATCGGATGACTCATGTTTTTTAATGGATAGAATTTTCCCTAGACAGCCCTTTAAATACAAAAAACTGCCCCTTACTCTGAAACCAGAGCAGGAGCAGCCCACACACTATGAGAACACCCATATTCTTTATGGCAGCCATCCGCAATCAGGGATTTTTGAACAGCGACCATTTTCAGGTGAAGTGTTTTTTTCTATGTAAAGTTGACTTCCACCTGTATTGTTTTGTTTGTCTTGTTGTCCTTAGAACGAAACTCGCTTTCAAATAATTATTAGGATTAATATATTTTGTAGTAAAAAGCTCAGAATCTGTTTAAGTTTTTTTGGGTAAAAATACTGCTCACTTCCCCAGCAAGCCAAGGAAGGAGCAGCCCACACACTATGAGAACACCCATTTATTCTTTGAGCAGCAACTATGTAAAAGCATTGTTACATAAATCGCACTCGTAAAATGCCGAAGCATCGTTGTTTTTAAAATACTGTTCCAATTCCAGACATAAGTCAGGAACGGAACAGCCCACACACTATGAGAACACCCATTTATTCTTTGAGCAGCAATTATGTAAAAGCATTGTTACATAGATCACGCTCGTCAAATGCCGAAGCATCGTTGTTTTCAAAATACTGTTCCGGTTCCAGACACCAGCCGGGAACGGAACAGCCCACACACTATAAGAACACCCATTTAATTTTTAAATTCAGAGCCAGCGAATTTATCCGTCTGACTGCTGAAGTGACAACTTCATTTAGTTGTCGTTTTGTTCATAGTAATTGTTTAAACAATAGACCTCTAACAATGTGTTTACGTAAAAAAATTCCCTTCAATAAGATTTTAAAAATACTGCTCTCTTCCCCGGCAAGCCAGGGAAGGAGCAGCCCACACACTATGAGAACACCCATTTATTCTTTAGGTCGGTGCGATTCGACCTGTAATTTCTTTGAGCAGACAGAGGCAACAGTTCGTAAGCAAACGAACCATTTGCAGCTCTGTCTGATACAACATTGGTCATCTCAATACCAGTTGTAAAAATGTCTTGAACAGCCTTGTGATTGGTGGAAGTATAAGTTCTGAAAATGTTTTTCAGTAGAAGATTTACGACTTGGATAGCTGCCGTAAAGTAATTGTAGGTTTGTTGGTGAGACATGGCTCTGGTTATGTTTTATTTTCTGTGGTTATGTTGTTGTCCCGATATTTATCAGGACTTTTTGAAGTTTGCAAATGTTAAATTTCTACGTTTGCATATTCGATCACCATAACGCCTACGTTGCGGCTTTTTATTTCAGGCCAATTTGATAAGGTTTTGTTAGTGAACTTCAATTATGTTAAAATTTTATTTATAAGTAATTGATTTTCAATAAAACGATAATTAATTTACGCCTGTGTTAAAAAAATTAACTGCTGTTAAAGAAAGGGTAAAAGGAGATTCTTAAGGTAGATGGGGCGGATGAGATGGACGAGGTTTCCTTATAACTCAAGGTAATTTTGGATTATTAGATAGGCTGTCCTCATCAACCCTATCCACCCCATCGACCTTATCCACCTCATAAATCCAAAATTCCCTACTTTTGCAAAAACACATTTACAATAAACTATGATCAAACCCCACTCCGTAGAAGAAATCCTCAATACGGCTAAGATTGAAGAAGTCGTCGGTGACTTCGTGCAACTCAAAAAGCGCGGCGTCAACATGATCGGTCGATGCCCATTCCATAATGAGAAGACCCCTTCCTTCACCGTCTCTCCTACTAAGAATATTTACAAATGCTTTGGTTGTGGAAAAGGGGGTAACTCTTCTCAGTTTATGATGGAGCATGAGCAGATGAGCTTTCCAGAAGCGCTCCGTTATTTAGCTCAGAAGTACAATATTGAAATTGAGGAAACTGCGGTTTCGCGAGAGAGTATTGAAGAACGACAACTCCTCGACAGTTTGTACATCATCAACGAATTTGCGAAAGACCATTACCTTAATCAACTGATGAATACAGATGAAGGGAAAAGTATTGGACTGAGTTATTTTAAAGATAGAGGATTCAGAGAGGAGACCATTGAGAAGTTTGGTTTAGGGTTCGCACCAAATATTGATCGGGGATTCACCGACGTCGCTATTGCGAAAGGATACAACGCCAACTTGCTTAACAAGCTCGGTCTGACCACTAAATACGGTAAAGACTTTTTCCGAAACCGAGTCATGTTTACCATTCGAAATCTATCGGGTAAAGTCATTGGCTTCGGAGGGCGTATTCTACAAAAGAATGTCAAAGCTCCTAAGTACATCAACTCTCCTGAAACAGAGGTCTACAATAAGAGCCGAGTACTCTACGGAGCTTACCACGCCAAAAAGCACATTAGAAAACTGGACGAGTGTATTATGGTAGAAGGCTACACCGATGTCATCTCCCTGCACCAGGAAGGCATCGAAAACGTAGTC
>JBGCDT010000213.1:0-24558 GCA_045105695.1 Saprospiraceae bacterium
GGTCAACCGCAGATGACTGGCTACGTCACGAACGAATTTTTTTTTTTTTTTCTTTAATTTTTTATCACTGGCCATCATTTCTTGCAGCAGAGAAATTATAGACTGTCGATGTTCTTTATCATTAAGATATTCAGACATGATTTTTTTTTTTTTTTTTTGGTATGCAGTGGTTAGTCTTCAGTTTGCTTGTCATGCAGTATTACGTAATAGAGTCTGATTTCTATAGATTCAGAAAATCATTTCCCTTTTCCTTGCAGCAAAACCAAAACCGTATAAAACAGAATTTTGAAGTCCAGACTAAGGGAGCGGTTCTCTATGTAGAGCAGGCCAAATTTAAGGCGTTGTAGCATCTCCTCCAAATTAGAAGCGTACCCATATTTGACTTGCCCCCAAGAAGTGATACCGGGACGGACTTTCAGGAGATGTTTATAGTGTGGTTCTTTTTCCAGAATTTGATCAATGTAAAACTGACGTTCCGGGCGAGGGCCTACGAGAGACATCTCTCCGATGAGGACATTCCAAAACTGAGGTAGTTCGTCTAAGCGATATTTACGCATGGTTTTCCCCCAAGCTGTCACACGGCTATCGTTTTCCTTTGCCAACTGGGGGCCACTTCGCTCCGCGTCTGTATACATGGATCGAAACTTATTGATAAAGAAAGGTTCTCCATTTTGTCCAATCCGCTCTTGTCGAAAAAGGATCGGACCTTTAGACGAAAGTCGAACACGCAACGAAATGAGAAGATACAATGGAAGCAGCAATACCAGAAAGAAAATAGAAACTGAAACGTCCAGTGTTCGTTTTACGATTTTTTGCCAGCGCGGCATGATGTCGGCCTGAATTTCAATGAGTACCGCTCCGAAGACCTGATTCATCCGTACACTTCCCAAAAGAATGTCGTACATGTCGGGGATGATTTTTATGTAAATCTTATCATTCAGATCGAAGAGGGCATTGAGGATTCCTTTTACTTTATTGTGGTCTGAACGTTCAACTGCGATAACCACCTCTTCTACTTTTTCTGTTTTTATAATCGATAACAAGTCTTTCAATTTTCCCAAACGGGGAAGGTACTCCAGTAGCTCACTATCTGCTTTTCCATTCGCATCTACAAAACCTACGAATTTGTAACCGATGCCTTCTTTCTTTGTATTGATGACTTCGAAGAGTTTTTTTGCTCGGTTATTCCCACCAATGATAATGGTATTGAAACTAACGATTCCTTTCTTCAGACGGCGGTTTGCGCGAGTCAATAAGATCATCCTAAAGAAGGTGGTAAAAAAGAAATGCAATCCAAGTAAAGCTAAAAAGGACTGGTAATAAGTATGGTAGTCCCGAACAAAATCGTCTAATATCAAGGTAAAAAACAAACAGACTACACCAATAAAAGAAAGCAAAAATGTGCGAACCAACGTCGCCAATCTAGACATACGATAGATGTCATTGTATTTATCAAAAATAGAATAGAGCAACAACCAACAGATGGGAACCAAGCCGATGCCGTACCAGAAGTTAGGATCTTCTAGGATCGTCCAATCGGGGATAATATTTTCTATCCGCTTTCTATAAGTGTAGAAGCAGGCCCAGGCCAACATCGCCGCAATGAAATCGGCTAGGCCATAGAAAAACATATCTCGTCTTCGTTTGCTATTCAAATTTCACCAGCTTCAGATTGTCCAGATAAATATCAGCTTCGGTCATTGGGTTTTCACTATCATCAGGGTTGATGGCGGCAGTTAGATGCAAACGGTAATAGCGCACACCAAGCTGATTTTCTACATCCGATATCGGTCCACTGAGATCGAAATAGATTTTGGTCCACTCGGTAGTCGGCAATATTCCTTGATTGAAATTAGAAACAATAGGAGTATTCAAGTTGTCATATCCAACAAGACCAACGTTCATTAATACATCTGACTTGTAATCCATCTCCATGTAATAAACATTAGAAAACTGAGGAAATTCATCTAATTCTAAGGAGGCAATGTCAAAAAATCTATTTTCCGTATCGAGGTGGATTATACCAGAACCTCCAACTACTTCAATTTCCGTTTCAGAAATCCCATCTGCGTCAAAAGACATATTATGTGTATCACCGCTGGAAAATTGTTCGATCATAATAAAATCAGCATCCTCTCGATAAGTAACTACAGGACTGATTGTCTGATTTTCTCCATCATCTAAATTAATAAATATAGAATCTCTTTCGTAAAGTGGATACTGATCTGGGAACTCAGAAATACCATTGACTTTGATTCCTGCAAAAACCTCGATGACCTTCTCTCCTTCTCCTAAGACCGGAAAGGTAGTCGGCATCTGATAAGCGCCTATGAATTCGCTGTTGACATAGACCCAGGCATCTTTAATATTATTAGAGTTGCCGCCTTCGTCGGCGCTGGCCTGTAATTCGATATCATTGATGGTAATATAAGTAGGTTCTCTTTCATCGGGGTTGATGATATTGCAAGAAGCTAACAATAGTATTACAAATAGTAGAGAGAGTTGTTTCATGATTTTTATTTTTTGTTTTTCAAAGACTTTGATTATTAGATTTCATAACTTCAATGACTTCATGGGCGACCTTCAATGCGCGATAGCCATCTTCCACATCGACCAAAGGACGCGAGTTGCTAACAATACTCTTACGAAAAGTTTCCAACTCCATTTTTATAGCATTATTATTAGCAATGTCCGGCATATCTACGTGGATGTATTTCTGGCCATTAGCCGTATCTAACTCTAGTAGATTATCGCTCTTCGGCAAATCCGTTGATTGCTTATCATAGAGGCGAATGACCTGTGCCTGCTTTTCCAGAAAGTCCAAACTGATGTAAGCATCCTTCTGAAAGAGCCGCACCTTGCGCATTTGTTTTAGCGAAAGCCGACTGGCCGTCAAATTAGCGACGCAGCCATTTTCAAATTCCAGACGCGCATTACTGATGTCCGGCGTATCGCTCACCACCGCTACCCCACTAGCCGATATTTTTGCAACCGGCGAATCCACCATACTCAGTACGATGTCTATATCGTGGATCATCAAATCCAAGACCACAGAAACATCAGTCCCCCTCGGATTGAACATCGCCAACCGATGCGCTTCGATAAACATAGGCGCCAGGTCTTTATCCTTCAGCGACAAAAACGCCGGATTGAATCGCTCCACATGACCGACCTGTACTTTCAGGTTTTTAGCTCTGGACAAATCCAGCAAGGTCTTCGCCTCCGCAACAGTATGTGTCAGCGGTTTCTCAATGAAAACGTGTTTACCCATTTGCAAAGCTGCCTCCGCTAGTGCGAAATGTGTGACGGTAGGCGTCACGATGTCCACAATATCGACAGCAGCCATGAGTGCTTCGGCAGTTGGAAAGGCGGTAATTCCTTTTTCCGCAGCGATGCTTTCGCACAACTTTGTATCAATATCGTAGCAGCCGACGAGCTCGAGTTCGTCGATGAGCTGAATGCACTTGAGGTGGATTTTACCGAGATGTCCGGTACCGATGAGACCTATTTTCATGTAGCGGGTGTGTAGTTGCTGTTTTGTAATATTCCGAACGGGTGGGTAAAAGTACGGTTCTTTGTGGGAGGGACGTAAGGGAGGGGGAGTTTTTTTTGTGTAGATTTTGGGGAATCGTCAGACGAGTCAAGCTTAGGAAAAGTTTGCGCTGACGCTTGAAGGGGCAGTGAGAATTCTTTTTCTGTTGGTAAAGAACTCTTAGAAAGTTTCAGCTGACCAAACCAAGGTCTGCTGCTCTACTTTGGTTTTATAAAGAGTAGCAGATTGGTTTTTGTGAACTGGTTGGGAAAAGAACTTGCGCCGCAACTCGGAAGTTGCAGCGCAAGCTTTTCCTTAGACTTAGCTCACTACCCCTACCTGCGTATAAAACAAAACAATAATAAAAGAAAGAACAGCAGCTATTAAGCCCACCATAAAAATATTATAAGAGTACTTTATCAAACGATACTTTCTGTCGAGGACATGACCGAGATAGTACATATCAATAGACATATTATCATAGAGCAAAGATTGGTTTCGCTTGAGCATATCCAGATTATCAATAAAGTCATCTTTCGGAATAGTGATGAAATTACCAAAAAATAAAATACTCTTTTTCCTTTTTACAATATCCTCTGTGGTAATAGAACCTTTAGTTACTTCCGGTCTTGCAGAAATGATGGCAAAAATAGCAGAACCCAAGACAAAAACCAGCAGTATGACAATCGGTACTAAAAAGCGATTGTGCATAAATCCAATGGTTTCATTCATTGTAAAACTCGCTCCTAATAGAGTAACAATGGCAGAAATAATAATCGTGTTGACACTGATCATCATATTTGCTTTTCCATCTGCGATGGAACTGAGGTTGATGTGATTTCGATAAGAGGTGCGGTACAAGGTATCGATTCCTCGCCCGAAATTCTTTCCTGTTTTTTTCTTTATCGATGCAGTATTTGCTTTCGCGATTCTTTTGCGCTGACTGTCAATATTATCCGCTAGTCGGTATTGATATTTATCATTGGCGTAGCTGGTGCGAAAGCTTATGCCTGTTAGGAAATCATATTGTTGTTGTGCCCAAACTTTGTTTTTTATGATCTTATGATATTGTTCTTCCAGCTCTACGCGTAGTAACGTGCTGCTGCGTTTAAAATCCTTGGAGCCAGTATAAGCGATGCTCGCATCTCGTAGAATGTCAATCAGTTTGCCAGTCATTGGACTATCTGATTTTGTGCCTCTGATCAGCGCTGCAACTTTGTCAATTTTCTCTTTTGGATATTTTCTATCTTCCAAAAAGCTAGCTGCGAGCGCAACAGAAGCTTCGTGATAGTCATCGTAATTAATGGCTTTCCCTGAAAGGTAGAACCAAGCGGCTAATCTTAGTATCTCTATGTTTTCCTCGGAGGCTTCCATCTCTTGAGCAATTTTCTTACTTGTTTTTACAACCTCTTTAATGTAGCTGTAATTATGAAATTTGTAGCTGAGTGGAAAGTTTTGCTTGAAGTATTTTTTTAGAAACTTCTTGGCTTGCTTCGTTATAGAGGGAGTTGATTTCGTTTTGTCTTTTGACATATTTGTATTGTTAAAATAATATTTTATCCTTTGTTCGGTTCTTCAAATAGCTGTTCTTCTTCTGTATCGGAATCTTCTTTTTTATTTATTTTCTCTTTTATTTTATTTAAAATTTTCAAGCCTTTCTTTTTCTCTTCCGCTACTGTTGGCGGTGGAATTTCCATCGTGTATTTCTTTTTTAATTCGTTACGACGTTCTTCATTAAGATTGAATTTCAATTCTAGATAATTGTCCATTCCACCATATTTATTTTCAATCACGTCAAAGACTCGATCAAAATATTCTTCCTGAACAGCGAAAGCATAAGAAGATGTTTCCGTATCTATACCAACCAAACGAGCGCGACGGCTTTTCTTTTTATTCTCCTCAAATCGGTAAAAATTCGACATTAAATATTCATTCTTCACTACCTCCTTTTCCACGCCCAATGCAGAAAGAATTACGATACTCATTAGCCCCGTTCTGTCTTTACCACCGGTGCAGTGATAGAGCAATGGCACATCTTTTTCCTCTTCGTTTAATAACAGTTCTATCACAGGTTTGAAATCAGTAGCAACAGAATCAGCAAATGCTGTCATGATATATCCAAAATATTCCTTGGCTGCTTTTCCTTTCAGACGTTTACTTAATACTTCTTTTTTTATCCGCTTGTGTTCTTTTCCTTCTTTGTCCGCTATCGCAAACTGATAATATTTCACGCCTTCCGGTAAACGGTCTCTATCTTTTTCAACTTCAATATCATTTCTAAAATCACAGACCGCTTTAATGTCTAAATCAGACATGTACTTCAAATCTTTTTTTGTCAAATCTGAAAGTTTATCCGAACGGAAAATTCTACCCCAGCGAACAATACGATTTTCACCAGCCGGCAACCCTCCCAAGTCTCTGAAATTAATAGCTCCCTTCATAGGCACGATACGTTCAGTAACGAGGTACCGATCAGAGCCATCTTCAGAGGTAATTCCAAAAAACTTCCGGCCCTCTAAACCTGCCTTTGGGAAAGCGATATAATCTCCGTCAAACGTTGCAGTGGGCTTATCCCAATCGATTGTATTAGGGTCTTCTGCCATTACGATTTTCCACTTTTTGCTTTCTGCAAAATGTAGTTTATAATCTGCTTTTTTGGTACGCTCTACTACGACATCCTCCTTTAGAGTGTATGCCGGGTTTGGAATCGCATTTCTACTACAAGCTGATAAACCAATAATTAGAATTGCTAAAACTAGAAATAGGGATACGTTGAAATTCATTATTATTTGATTAGAAAGTTCTTGTTGCTCCTTATCGACACAGTCCAAAGAGTGGCAGCAAAATGAAGGAGCCTGTTCAATTGAAAGTTTTGCCTGTTCTTAAAAAGTTGTTTTAAAACTATCGTAGGAGCTGCCCCTAAAACGAGTGAACCAAAAGATTGTTCTCTCTCCAGAATATCTGATGATGCCTGAGCATCAGATTAGCAAATGGAGCGTACAGAAAATAAAGCAATGATTAATACGAGCATTCCCTGAACATTTCCCACCCTCAATCTTTATAATTAGAGAAACTGTACTATCGCCTAAGACTCAGTTATAGAGCAGTAATAAATCCCGAACCTCAATATAACAATAGTCTTACAGCAAAATCAAATTGACATGGAACTTACCGTAAAAAATTATCAACCTCATAAATTTATAAATAATATCGCCGATCAAATAGGCATCGAATCAAAATTGGATTGTCTGGAAGAACGAATTACCCTTTCTGGTAAAAAGGGAGATGGAAAAATAAGTGGTTATTTATTTAGTGATGGTATAGGGCTGGTTGTTTTTGATTGTATGTTGAAATCAGATTGGGAAATCCAATTTGTAAATGATGCTCCTGCACCAATCTTATTTAATTTTGCAATCGAAGGAGAGCTATGGCATACCTTCAACAATGATGATATTCGTTACCAACTCAATCCTCTGGAAGGAAGTATTACCGCCTGCCCCGCCTGTAGTTCACAGACGATGAAGATTCCGGGCAATAGAAAAGTAATGTTTGTAATGCTTCTAATCGATCGAGAAATGTACTTGGATAAAATAGATTGCATTGTCGAAAAGATGCCAGATAAGCTCGCTGATATTTTTACTGATTCAACTGCGGAACGTCCATTTTTTCATCAAGGAAATTATAGTATTTCTGCTTCTGAGTGTATGCAAAAAATCAACAGTGATAAACATTCTGGCTTGGTGAGAAGTACCTTTCTTGAATCCAAAACGCTGGAGCTATTGAGTCGTCAGATCAAACAATTCAAAGACGATTTACTATCCCCTGGAAAACAAGTTATGTTGCGACGCTACGATGTGGATAAAATAAAAGCAGCAAGAGATGTCCTAACTGCTGATTTGCAAAACCCTCCAATCATTGAGAAACTAGCAAAAAAGGTTGGTATCAATCAGCAAAAACTAAAGGCTGGTTTTAAAGTGATTTTCGACGCTACTATTAATCAGTATTTGACAGCGGAGCGAATGGAGCATGCTTCACTGTTGTTGTTGAAAGGAGCTTCAGTGAAAGATGCTGCATTAGAAGTTGGTTATTCTAATCAGAGCCATTTCGCTAAGAAGTTTAAAGAAAAATATGGTGTATTACCAAAAGAATATATGAAGAGTATAAAGATAAAACTAGGATCGATAGGATAATGTAAGTCTATTGTTAGATACAACAACGAAACTCACTCTTGTTTAGAGTTTTCGATATGTTTACTTAGCTTCCTTCGCATTTCAGCTGCAGGAACTAAACCACGAATCAAATCAACTACTTCTCCGTTTTTCACTATCAGTGTAGTTGGTATTGAAAATATATTAAAGAATTCAGCTATTGACTTTTGTTTTTCTATATCGGCTTTGAAGAACTGGATATCCTTGTCATACTCTTTACTGATCCGTTCCATTATGCTATCCATAATTTCTGAATTTCCAGACCATTCAGCAGCAAAAACCAGAATGGAAAAATTCCCATCTGTAAGAATTATCTGTTCGAATTCCTTATCCGTGATTGCCTTATATTTTACCTTTTCAGACAAATCTTGCTTACTTTTATTTTAATATTATTTAGAAGCAGTTTAAAAAAACTACCTCATTATGAATAATTACTTTAGCAAGTAATCTCTTTTATCAATATCTAATTTCTTCATCCGAGAAGAAAGCGTTTTACCGTTCATATCCAACAAAACAGCTGCGCCATTTTTTCCACTTACTTTTCCATTTGTTCTTCTGAGCGCTTCGATGATATGCTCTTTCTGCATATCCTCCATGGAAAGGAACTTAACAGGCCTTTTATCTTTACTCCTTGACAAAGCCATATCTATTTTCAAAACTTTATCTTTAGAAAGAATTACTGCCCTTTCTACCATGTTCTCCAACTCCCTTACATTACCCATAAATTCGTATGCCATCAACTGGTTCATTCCAGATTGAGGGATCTCCAGAATTGTTTTGTTTAACTTCTTACTATATTTCTCTACGAAGTGCTTTACGAGTATGGGAATATCCTCTCTTCGCTCTCGCAAAGGTAAATTATAGATGGGAAATACATTCAAGCGATAGTACAAATCTTCTCGAAATTTGCCCTCAGTGACTAAATCTTCCAAATCGCGATTGGTCGCTGCTATTACACGAACGTCTACATTTATTAACTCTGTACCTCCGACTCTTTCGATTTCTCCTTCTTGCAACACCCTCAATAATTGCGACTGCAAATCCAGTGGGAGCTCTCCTATTTCATCTAAAAAGATAGTGCCCTTATCAGCTCGCTCGAATTTACCAATCTTACGCTGATGTGCTCCTGTGAAAGCACCTCTTTCATGACCAAACAATTCTGACTCAATTAAATTTTCAGGCAACGAACCACAGTTCACTTTTACCATTTGTTTATTGGCTCGACTGCTAAGCATATGCACTGCTCTTGCCAGTAGTTCTTTACCTGTTCCTGTCTCACCAAGTATCAGCACAGTCGCTTCTGTATCCGCTACTTGTTCTACTTGACGCAGTACTTTTTTATATTTTGGATCACGGCTAATGATATTACTAAAATTAGCTTCAATGTTGAATTCTTCTCGCAGTTTGAGATTCTCCTCTTCTGCATCAAACTTCAATTGCTCTACCTCCTTAATGTACAATTTTACCTCATCTTCTTTTTTCTTTCTGGCGGTAACATCTCTTAATACCGTTGCTGAATATTCTCTACCCTCTACCCTCACTAAATTAACTGTAATTTCAGCAGGTATTAATTTTCCAGATTTTGTATTAAGTGTTCTGTCAGAACTACGAAGTATCTTTCCTTCGCGAAGTTGATCCCAACCCTCTTCAAAGTCTTTTAAGGTCGTACTTGGAAAGAAATCCATGATGGTCATTTCTTTGATTTCTTTTCTACTGTAACCAACTGATTTTACAAAAGCATCATTAAAATAACGGAAGGTACCGTCAGAGTACAACCAGAATATCATATCAATAGACTGATCTAGGCTTTGTTTGGCAAGAGCAATGGTTTCATCTCGTTTCTTCCTTTTAGAAATATTTCGAGCAAAACTGCAATTGATTTCTTTACCTCTAAAACTAAGATAGTTAGTGGTAATTTCTACAGAGATGTCTTTGCCTTTTTTCGTTTTAAAAATAGTTTCCTCTTCGATAGAGCCTTGCTCTCGTGATTGCTCTTGAAGGTTTTTCCAATCTAGGGATTGTTCGTTTTTTTTGACTATCGTTTCAAATGATTCCCCAATAAGTTCTGTACGATTATAACCTAAGGTTTTGCAAACCATTTCATTGACGTAAGAGAATGTCCCATCTTGCTCTACCCAAAAAATCATATCATTTGCATGATCGAGACAGAACTTAGTAAAGTACATATCATCTGTACGCTTCGAAATTTTCGCCAAACTCTGAACAGTTCCGTAAAGCTTAATGGTTTGATCTTCTAGCCAAACAGGTTGAGTGTTAATGTGAAAAGTTTCATACACTCCATCTACGAAATATGTAAACTCCGATTCGAAAGCTTCTCCATTTTTGATCGCTACTTCCATCATCCTAGAGAACTGGAGCATATCTTCTTTGGACAAACCGCCTTCAACGATTTTCCGAATAGATTCTGTTGTAATATTTTCTTCCTTGGATATTTTCAAAAGTCGATAAGTCTCATCTGTGAAAATAACTTCGTTGTTGACCAAGTCCAATTCCCAACTTCCAATGCCTGCGATCTCCGTTGTAAGATCTAATAAATCTTTGAAGCGATTAGTCTCCATCAGATTTTCTACCACAGCCATGCAAATAGGTTCTTCTTCCATCTCCAGAAGTACAGCTCTCATCCGTACAGGATAGATAGATTCGTCAGAAGTCATCTGTTCGGTTTCATAAGAAACTTGATGTTCTGCGACTAGTTTTTTCCAGAAGCGTTTCCAAGAAAGGAAAGAGGTAGATGGGTTTACTTCGAAGATGGTTTTAGGTTCGAAGTCGGCCTTGGTGTAGTTCAACTGTTGAGCATAAGCTTCATTGACATCTACGATATGACCTTCTTCGTTGAGCCAGATGACACCATTCTGCATGATGTCTGCCACCTCCGTAAGTATAGTTAGCACATCGGGGGATGTGTTCTTTTTGATTGACATAAGTCTGTTACGAGTTTAACCAAGTAATTAATATAATGGATAAACAAGGCTCTTAATCAAATGTAATACTTTTCCAGACAGAAAGTTCACAAAGTCCCGAAATATAAGAATTTATTTTTTTGACAAATCATTCAACACACTCATTAATAATGCCTTATACATTTCACATAAGGTAAAATAAATAAAAAAGTTGTCTCGAACATTTCCGTGGCTTAAAAGTCTAAGGGAAAGAAATGATCTGGAGACAACTATGTGTGTACTATTAGTTTATTGTGGGTTTATTTTATGCAGTTTTTTTATGAGAAGACCGTACAGTAGGTACAGCGTTGATAGCTTCTAAGTTCTTTTTCAATAAGAAGTCATAATCTTCTAATAACTTTTTCACAGCCGGTCTTTCTACATACTTTTCATGCAAAGCAGGAAGGTGTTGCACTAACTTTGTTTCTGCTTGTCGGCAGTATTTCAGCATAGCCTTACGATTGTTAACTAAAAGAGCTATGACTACTCTTTGCCAAATTTTGCCAAGATAACTGCTCCTTTTTTTAGGGTAATCACGAGAAATATCTTGGTCAGAATACAGTTGATCTTCCAGTTGTCTCTTCAATGTTTCATGGCGGTCTGCTAAAGAGTTAAACAATTCTATTAAATCTTCTTCAGTAGTAATCCCAGCCATTTTTCTATAATGGGAAGATGTACCATTTTGAAGATTCATCAGTCGATCTATTTGACGAGTATTTAAGAATTGAATTTGCATAAGTTGAAGTTTACTGAGAAAAAAAGGCTTGCAGTGAATCTTGACTACAAGTGAATCACACACTGCAAGCTTTGTGAGAATCGGTTCTGGGAGACGATCGATTCATGGGTATATCTTTTAATTACTTACTATACTTTTCTGACTAGCTGCATAACTAAAGAGACTACAAGTAAGACAAGAAATACATAGAATAACATCTGTGCTATACCTGATGCAGCTCCTGCTAAGCCTCCAAATCCTAATGCTCCAGCAATGATTGCAACGACGAAAAAGATTAATGCATAACGTAACATAATTTTTAATTTTGTGATTTGCATTTTGCAAATCGGATGATGTAAGATGGTTCTGTTCTGTTGGGATTCGTCACTAGAACGGATGAGTGATTTTCATGTTCACAAAAAAATGCGCTACATTTTTAGTGCAGCGCATTTTTTTTTATCACCGGATTAGCATAATACTAGATCATTCTTTTACCGAGTACCCATCCGTCAAAAAAGAGAAAGCCTTATTACCATAATCCGCCAGCATCACTGCTTGAATCAAAGGCCGCACTTTATCATTTTTCGCACTAAGCTCTACAATAAAATTAGCACCAGAACCACCCGCATCATCTTCCCGCTCTATTACATAATTGATGGTCCCCATGGGAGCAAGACTGATTGGATTTGGAATATAATTACGGACCAAAGTACCAGCTGTGTTATAGTAATCTATTTTAGAAATAAATAAAGTATCACTGTAGCTGGTGTTTCGAATACTCAGGGTTGCAGCCAGTAGATTCCTTGGGTTAGAACCATCCACATAAACATCTGAATAGATGGGTACATAGATGATGTCTTCGTATTGAATTTGATTCTGATCTATGGGTTTACTCAGTTCATGCGACTGGAATTCATCCTTTCCACTGGAGGTGATATTTGGATCCTTATTCGCGCAACCACTAAACCAAACTAGAAAAGCTAGGAGTGAAACGCAGTTACTTAATCTATTCATAATTATTATTTTTCCTCAAAAGTACGAAAGCCCTGGACAATGTTTATTGCCAGGGATTTTGTCATACTAAAAAACTTAGCATTGATTTATTCAGCGTACTTAGGCGAGCAGTCAATTTAAATTAACAATAAGTTGAACACCTGTTTAGGGTTACTACGCTAAGGAATCATTTGTTATTAGAAGTTGTCCTTTGGCTTGATGCGTACCCGTTGGATGAAATTCATGATAGCTCTATCATAGTAGCGATCAAAGCTGGAAACCATTATTCCTTTAGTTCCATCGTAGCATTCAATTACAAAAAGAATAGCATTCAGATCGTTTTCTTCGTGGGGCCCGAAACGATGATGTTCGTGCAATTGTAAATCTGAATGGTTGTAATAAACATTCGTTTTGATATTAAGAAGTCCTTCTTCTTTTAGTAAAAAAGTATTAGTAAAACCTTTATTAAATAAATCAGCCTTAGCTTCTAGTATCGTCATGTATCGGTTTAAATTCATGAGGATAATATTTGCAGAAATACCGGAGAGGAATTATCCGCTCTCCAGGTAGATCCTGTTTAAGAAAAGTTAAGTATGCTGTTGCATTTGTTGCTAGCTGGTTTTTATGGTTTTCCTATTTACAGTTTTGAAATTATTGCTAGTAAGAGAAGATAGCTATATAAGTACTAGCTGTTCTAGAACTCAAAATAAGCGCGGGCAGAACATGCTAGTTACCAAGAGCCGTTGTGACTAATTAGTCGTAGTTATCATTCTATAGATTATCTTATTTTATTTCTCTTCGGTTTCAGATATTGTAAACCAATGAAGGTTGTAATCAATCCGAAAACCAATACTTCAAAAAACAACATAACGCTGATGACTGTCACCTCTCCAATGTTCCCAGCACTAAGGGCATATTTATCGAAGGCCAAAGTACCTGTCCATGCATATAGTAGCATGTTCATTATACCAAGTGTCAAAGCACTGGTGAAGGTTAGAATACTACCCAGTCTCATTCCATCAGAGAAACGATAACTGCTACCCATTCTACTTTTTTGGGAAGAGAGAACATACCAGGTGATTCCCGCTAGGAATAAATATTTCATAAATTTAATACCGATATTCCCCTTAGCTCCCAGCAGCTCTAACGACACCAAAAAGGCAGCCATGATCAAACCTGCAATGAGTCCCCAACGGAGACCAGCATAGTTATCAGGGTTATTTATTTCTTCGTTGATCTTTTCGTTTCTAATACGGTTCTGTTCTCGTCTTTCCATATTGGTAGTGACGCTATATAAATCTTTTGACATTGTAATTAAGTTTTTAAGTGAATAAATAAACAGGTGAGGAACGATTAGCGTCTTAGTTATTTTTTTTCAAAGTGTAAGGGAGCTAATCGCTCAAACTTGTTTTATTGGCCGGCAGTACCGACAGTGGCTTTGGTTGCCCAGGCATCCAACATCCATGATTTCTTTTCCAGTTCTTCCAAAAATGAAGCAGCCATATCAATGGTTCCCTCGTCTCCTGCTTTGTCTGCTTCTTCGATTACGTTTCTGAGATTCTTTATGATCACTTTGTGGTTTTCAAGTAAGACTTGTACCATCTCACGGTCATCTTCTATGATCTCAGACTCCGCTACTTCCGCAATTTTAATGTACTCTGACATCTTACTGATCGGACGTAAACGTAATGTTAGAATTCTTTCCGCGGTGTCATCAATTTTGATTTTTGCATCGTTGTAGAGGTCTTCAAAATGTCTGTGCAATTCAAAGAAATGAATACCCTGTATATTCCAGTGGAAGTTTCTGAGGTTCTGGTAGTAGACGCTATAATTGGCTAACAATTTATTTAATTGACTAACTACGGTTGTGATTTCTTTTCTATTAATTCCTAAATAATTCATTCGTGTATATATTGTTATGTTTTTAAAAAAATGTTTATTTGTGTTCTTCTTGAATCTATTGAATTTAGAATACAAGAACAGGTTTGTCTGACTGTAAGATCAAGTGTTTTGTGTTGTAACTGTCCATCATTCTTTCGAGGAAAGAGCGGTCTTTATGCTCAAAGGCCAACCAACCTGCTTCTGTTTTTTCCAACATTCGATCTGTGGCATTTGCTAAGTCGTTAGCATAGACTTTTTGAAATTCGATATTATCATATCCCAATAATTCTCGGAAAGTTTTTGTTGTATTTAAATAACGTTCGTCGTTGTCATTCACTTCGCCATCTGTCAGCGTCACTACGATCAACCTTGCCCTTAATTCTTTACAAAGGTTGGATAGATAGCGCATATTTTCTACTTTCTCATCATTCATATCCATGATGTAAAGTACTTTGTTCACGGGCTTCCAAGGGTAGCCCTTTGGAACAACTAACGCAGGAACACTAGTACTTTCTGCCAACCTGGTTTCGTAAGTACCAAACCATTCATTGACTGTACTCAATTCATTTTGCCCTTCCAATACGACCAAGTGTGGATTCTGTTTTTCCGCTTTTTCCAAAATAGTAGGTTCAGTAAATCCTATATCTATACTGTAAGTAACCTCTTGATAGAGTGTCTTAGCGGCTAGACAAATGGCGTTGAGTTGTACATCAGATTGGTTCTGTAATTCTTTAATTTCCATAGTTAACGTATTTGCCGTTTGTCCATCTGTGATGACAGGTGGCGTGTACAGTGGAACTTTAGTTATCGAAAAAAGACAGACTGGTCTCTCCAAAGTTTTACCTAAGTGAGTACCGTATTCAGAGAGTTCGCTCGGACGCTCAAGGTCATTGAGCGCGACTAAAATATTATTCTTCATTATTGTTGTATTTGTCGGTAGAACGGGTGAGTCTTTTTATTGTTCAGTCTGGAAAAGTTATATAGCTAAATCTATCTAAAAGTCGAGTTGCAACTAAGATGATTTAAGCAGCGTATCTAAAACTTAGATTTTCAACAGCAGTATTTTGATCTGGAACCATAAAGTCAGTGATCCTTATTCTGAATAATCAAAACAGTATTTCTGCTGATTCCAAAAAAGCTATCTTTAGCAGAATTTTTCAAAAAGGAATACTTCCTAAAACCCAAATATGTCTCTAAAGGAAATTTTAGAATACGACTTTCTCAACATAAGTGACTTCCACCTTAGTCTTTACCACATCATTATCGCAGCGATAATTTTAACTATTGCTCGCTTCATGATCTGGTTAATAAAGAGAATCCTAAAAAGATATTTTAAAAAGAAAGAAATTGACCCAGGACGGCAGTTTGCCTTCATCCAGTTTATCAAATACATTATATATACCATTGCCGTTCTGATGGCATTAGAAGCGGTTGGTATTTCCTTATCCGTGATCTGGGGAGGAGCGGCGGCATTGATGGTTGGTATTGGACTGGGACTCCAACAAACGTTTAACGACTTAGTCTCCGGACTGATTCTATTGATCGAAGGAACGGTTGAAGTAGATGATGTTGTAGAAGTCAACGGCATCATCGGAACAGTAACCGATATAGGGATCCGAACTTCTAAAGTGGAAACGCCTGATAAAATTTCTATTCTAATCCCTAACTCAAAGCTCGTAGGTGACAATGCTATTAATTGGAGTCACAACAACATCTCTTCTCGGTTTCATATAGACGTAGGTGTTGCTTATAGTTCTGATGTGGACTTAGTCACGAGGCTGCTCATACAAGCGGCAGAAGAACATGACAAAGTTTTAAAAACTAAAAAACCGGAAGTCCAGTTTAGAAACTTTGGTGATTCCTCACTGGATTTTAAACTCCTTTTTTTTACGAATGAATACCAGCGACTAGAATTTGTAAAGAGCGATCTGCGTTATAAAATCATGAAACTCTTTCGAGCCAATGACATAGAAATTCCGTTTCCTCAAAATGATCTTTGGCTTCGGAATGGAGAGGTACTTAAAGAGGATCAGTAGTTTCCTCAAAACAAAATAGAGCTATGAACAACATTTACAACAAAGTCATTCTGCTACTAGTTTTCTTAGTATTCTTCAGTTCTATTGGCTGGTCTTGCAGTTGTGTTTCCACTCCAATGAATGCCGCTCATATTGCGAGCGCTTCGCTGGTCTTCAAAGGAAAGATTCTAAAAAAAGAAGCTATTCCGCAAAGGTCCAGAGCGGAAGCAGACCCTTCGATTCCTCCTCCCCCATTCAGGCAAGTGAAGTATACCATTGAAGTAAAAGAAATCATTCGAGGGAAATATGAAAAAAGGCAAGTTGAAATTACAACAAATAGCGATGGGGCTTCCTGCGGTATGAATTTCAGCATAGGTGACAATTACTACGTTTTAGCTTACCTCGGAGAAGAGGGGTACAGGACCGACCTTTGTGCGCAAAACAAAAGAATAGATCGAGCTGACAAAGCTTATAAAAAAGCGATGCGCAAATTCAAAAGAGCCCACTGTCGCAAAAAATGGAAAAACGAAAAAGGAAAAGTCATTGCAAAAGGAAAAGTCAAGAAAAGAAACCCCACTGGTTTATGGACTTTTTATCATCCAGATGGTGGTATCAAAATGCAGGGTCAATTCGTCAATGGACAAAGGCAGGGAGAGTGGAAATTTTATTATAGTGAAAGGAGTTCTGCGAGCTACTTGAAAAGAAATCCTGACATTGATCTTACAGCAATTGAAAATAAAAATAATATTCTTTACAGAGGCATCACTTACGAAAGTGGAGAAAAAGTCGGGGAACAATATTATTGAGCCATCTAAAAGAACAAGCATGAACTATTCAATCCATGCTTGTTTACAAACTGTAATTATTTAATTTTTTGATTACCCAAAATTCAGGTGTTTCATCAAAACACTTGGATTCGTAAATGTCGCCATATTCAAATCTCCGCTTTTGACTTCTTGAATAAAGTAATCTGCAAAGTCAGAAATTTCTATGGTATCCAGGGTCCCTCCTTCCCTCAGATGCAACTTATAAAACTCTCCTACGGTAGCCGTATAAATTCCAGCAACCGCAGCTCCTGTTATGTCTATGTCTTTTCTCTGATTAGCATTTCTTCGATCTATCATAGCAGATACGACGCTCTGGATGGCTTTGGTGACAACTGTACCGACAGCCGACCAGGTAGCTACATTAGCTAGCTTTTCTGAGAAGTTTACATTGTATAGATTACAGAGGTCTTTCACCATCAAGGTTTGGAAAGCAGTACCTGAAATGACGTCTACAAAATTGATGGGGACCAAAGCTGCGCCTGTTGACAACATGGTGTATCGACTAATGATTTTTTTGGAAGCTTTTTCTTTATCTTCTTGACGGTTGACTGCTTTCTGAACTGGAGCAACAGGTATTTTTTCTGTAATCATTATTATTTAGTTTTATTTGAACAACATAATTTGTAGGTAGAAAGAATGACTACTTTATTTGTTCAATCGGGATCTAACCGTGGGGTTTATATTTGGATTTTTATGTTTGATTCTTTAGAATGTTTTTTAGAACCAGACAGAAGGCCGTAAGCTGACTCGGAAAAATGCTTCAGTATTTTCCGACCGGGCTACGCGGCAATTACGATCGAAGGCTTTTGAACTTGATCTTGACTCTTACCGTTTGAACTTTAAAAAGGATATCCCACCGCCAAATTATAAATGATATTTTCCCTACGCCAATCCTGATTCCTAAAATCCATTCGATCAAAAGTCCACTGAAATCCTTCGTTGAAATAAGGCCTCCGAAGTGCGGTCGAAATATCTAAGCGTAGTACAATATATTCTATATCTAAGCGCAACCCGAAACCTGTACCAACAGCTAACTCTTTCCAAAAGTTATTAATTTCAAAGTACTCTTTTACATCTTCATCATCATTGACTAGCCACACATTTCCAACATCAGCAAAGACAGCGCCTTTGAAAAAACCGAAAATGGGAAAGCGGTACTCTGAACTGAACTCCAGTTTAAAGTCTCCTGTTTGATCAAAAAACTGATTGGTGATATCATCATTCAGAACATTATCTCTAGCAAAAGACCCAGGCCCGATTTCACGTATTCTAAAAGCTCGAATACTGTTGGCTCCTCCCACAAAGAATTGTTCGGTATAAGGCATTACGGTAGAGTTACCATAAGCATATCCTATGGACGGAGCGAATCTATTGGCTAGCAATCCTTTTCTAAATTTCTTATAAAAACGCACATCAAACTCCACAGAGCTAAATTGCGCAAATGCCAGCCCTAAGAAACGAAGTTGACCATTGCTGTCCTCTTTTAAGCCAACTGCTTTCCCTGCTAACTCTGGAAGATTCCCAGCCGTTCGGACGTTCGTTCGAAAGAACCAATAATCCTTATCCTCTCCTGCTATCTGACTCGTGTAGACATACGTATAATCCAAACCTCCGATTAGTAAATTTCTAAAACTATTGCTCAACCTAGGATTGTCCGAAAGGAAATCTGTGAAGTCCTGCGTCTTATCCAAGACCTCAATTCTGTTGATGCTAATTGGATAGAGTTCGTGCCGTCGCCGGTCATCGTATCGCCATTGATAACCCAATTTTAAATTAGTGGAATTGATACTGTACAGTGATATTCGTCTCTGAAAATTATTACTAATGGCCAAGCTGGAGCGAGGAACATAGAGGCCTTTATTTGCTCTAAACTTATATGGAAAAACAAAACGAGGTGTAGACAATTTCAGTTCTGCATTTAAATCTGCGGTATTTAAAAAGGTAGAAGAATTTCCAGTTTGTGTTTCCAAGCCACCTGAAATAGAAGTATTAAAAACGATTGCTTTTTTGAAAAGATTCTGATGGCTGTAACTTGCAGAAGCTCCTATTCCGTAGAAATTTCCCGTACGGTTATTCAGTTCAAAATTACCGGCAACGTTTTGATTGTAATCAGGAGTTAGGTAGAATGTTCTATTCACCATTGGATTCAATGAATCGCCAGCGCGTTCGTATTTCAGATTCACAAACTTATAAATTCCTAAATCTAACAAATGACTTACAGAAACACTTTGCAGTCTTTTTGAAATCACCGCCCCACTGTCTTGCAAAATCATACGATCAAGCACCTTGTGATCCATGACGTGTTTGTCGGTAACAATTAAAAAATCTGGTTTATGAAAAACAGTATCCAACGTAGAAATATATTCATTATCCGATAGATCATAATTTGGATAAACTCGGGTCTCTCCTAAACTATATTTCAAATGCTCCCCTCCCCTAGCAGGCTCTTTGATACGGACGTAAACATCTACTTTTAAAGTCTCTGGAATCGTATCGACAAAATAATAAACATAACTATTATTAAAATCCATGTACCCTTTTTCAGCAGCTTGTTCGCTAATCCTGCTTCGCTCCTCTGCCATCAGTACCTCTGAGTAAAAATCACCTTCTTTAATTAAGGTCTCTGATTTATTATCAGAAATTATTTTCCCAATGGAGGTCGTATCTAGTGGTAAAAAAACGTTATTAATTTTATACTGTCCTTCTGTATAAACACTGTACACCATTTCTACTTTTTTACCGCGAAGAATGGAATCCACTGCTATATCAGAACGAAAAAATCCATTGTCTTTCAGTAATTTTTTCAACCTTAAGCGGTTACGTTGCTGCTCTTGTTCATCATATAATGCAGGAGCTTCGCCAAAATTTTTCTGCATCCATTTTTTTAGTCCCTTTTCTTTATTTGATTTTTCACCCCACTGATAAATCGCTAGCGGCAACTTGAGAGTACCTCCGTTGGGTTGAGGCGTGACGACTCCTTCCAGGTTACCCCTGAATGTTTTTCTATTTCTGATGTCATCCGGATTTTCATATTTGATTGTTGTTTTTGTAATCAAAAATTCATCCTCTTGCAAGTTCTTGGTAACATTGCAACTAGAAAACAGAAGAAGTAAGACTATTGTTATAAATATGTAATGGACCGTTTTCATTTTCGTTTTTTCTTCTTGCTTTTACCTCCGAAAGATTTTTTCACAGAAAATCCTGCGCCTGTTCTCACCGAGTTTTCTTCATTCAAAACATCATAGTCACTTCGTCTGAAAACTTTCAACAGGTAATTACCTGACTCCGTTAATTTATATTCTAAAACAAAATCTCCAGCTATTTGCGAAAAGCCAGAAGACTGTGAACTAGCATTCAAATCTAAATT
This sequence comes from Saprospiraceae bacterium, assembly GCA_045105695.1. GTDB lineage: Bacteria > Bacteroidota > Bacteroidia > Chitinophagales > Saprospiraceae > CALGLS01. The sequence continues at coordinate 20,499 of JBGCDT010000213.1, forward strand.
ACCACCTGCTTTCAAACTCAATCGATCATTAAATTCTTTGGTTACCCCAATTCCCAATTCCGTCACAGTAGCTCCATCTCCGTCGTTTGCATATTCAGATTTATAAGAATTCAAATCAAAATTAATCTCTACTCCTTTGATGTATTTATCTGCCAGTTTATTTAATTGTTTACCAATGAATTTACTAACTGATCCTAAAACAGCAGATTCTCCTGCACTTCCAAATCCAGAGGAGGCGTTAGAAACGATAAAACTATTCAATAGCAGCAAACCAAAAACTTGTTTATTCAACTCACTTTTATTGTTGCGCAACTCTGCTAGCTTCCGCTGAATCTCACTACTGACCACAGAACCTTCCGACTCCGGCAAATCAATGTCAAAAGACAACTGAGGATCAGCCAGGTCGCCATCCATCTTCATTAGCACCTCTACTAACTGTCTTCGTTGCGCTGCTGTAATTTCGGTATCGGTCAAGGTTGATTCGTTGGTAATCAATTCATAAGGAGTAGCTTTCGTTGCATACTTAGCCGTTACGTCAAAACGAGCGTTCAGTGGATCGCCATTGAAGGCAACCGATGAACCTTGCACAATTTCGAATTCTCTACGCACTACATCCGTATAGGAAAACTGATATTTTCCTTTCTGAATCACGTAAGTTCCAAAGATATCTACTTGGCCGCTTGGCAATAAATTGATCAACAAATCAGAGTTTCCGCGGCATTCCAATTGGTCGCCAGTTACCGGATCTACAATGACTCTGAAGATGGCTTCATCTGTCAATTCCAAATTCAGGCGAACTTCAACAGGTAATGCGTTTTGAATTTCGTAAGCAATTTGATTGGTCGTATCCTCTTGGTAAGTTTTCGGATTTCCAAAAATGATGTAATTCTCTTCCAGAAAATTTTCATTGGTCGCAAAAGCAGAAACGTTCAACTCTGAGTTTTCTAAAGTCTTCGCTCGCACCTCGATCAATGGTTCCTCTACTGGCCCGTTGACGCTAGCACTGGCATCCAGAAAAAGCTTTCCGTGGAATAATTCATTATCGGAAGCTTCTGTATTTAAAAATTGGAAACGTTTGGTATCCACTTGTAGAAAGAGCACCAGGTCAGCAAAAAAGTCGTGACTAATATAACCGTTGAGTTGAGCCGTATTATCGTTTGCATCTCTTAATGTTAGTTCACCTAAATCAATTTCAGTGTTACTCAAATTGACGACTCCTTCATTAATAGTATATCTCGCTTTTGTAAAATCAATAATGGTACTGACTTTATTCAAATTCAGCGCTCCGTTGAGGTCAGGCTTTTGAGGCGTTCCGCGCAAACTTATTTTTCCGTTAACCGCTCCTGTACTTTCGCCAAATATACCAATGACAAAAGGATCGATCAATCTCAATTCTACGGCATTCAAATCAGCATCGACATTGTATTCCTGAGAAGCGATGTTGTAATCTCCTCCGATCTTCAAATCATTATTATTTCCTTGTAAGGACGCATTTACATTTATAACAGTAGAATTACGTGGCTGCTCCAAATCTATGGAAAGCACACCAACGGGGTCTTCATTCAGCGCCAAGTCATCCACTTGCAGATCAGCCGTGTAGTAGATTTTATCGAGCGGATCGACGACTTTCAGGTCTCCGTTCAACTCACCAGAAAAACTGGTCCCTTCCAGATTCAGCAACTTAGAAAATTCTTTAATTTGAAAGTTTTGAAAAATAATTTCTGTAGGAGGTATTCCTTCTTTCCTATCATCACCTACGCTATGCAAACCAAAGGATTGTTCGTTATAACTAAAAATCAGTTCGTTGATATCCAGCCACTCTTTTGTGAAATCTATATAATTACCATCTGAGATCAACCACTCATTATTGTTTGCGACCATCTCTTCATTGAATTCTAGGCGGTAACCTTCACTCTTTGGATTCATAACGGCAGCGATGTTCAGCACCTGATCAGAAGTGTCGTTGGCTATATCAAGGTTAATATACATGCTGTCATTTAACATGTTATTTCTGAGTTCAAAATCAGGTAAATTCATACCGTTAGTGCCTTCGATACTCGAAATAGATAATTTATTTCTTAGCCGAACGTCATTTCCTTTTGAAGTAAAATTAATTTCCTCCGCGGAAAAATCTGCATATAACAATTCTTTTACATTTGCATTAATATCTAGTTTTTTCTCTTTAGAATTGAAGCTTCCGCTTAACCTAACTGCCTCCACTGCATCTAGTCCAGGTACAAAAACAATTACTGGTTTCGAATCTAAAAGATCAAACCGGAAGTTGAAATTCTGAGGTTTCTCTACATCTTTAAAATTTACGCGCTGCTGTTTCCGAGTGAGTAAATCTTCCAGTGGGAAATATTCGTTAATATACGCAAGCATTAAATCAGGCAATTGATCGAAGTCATAATCACCAGCTATTTCACCTTCAAGGAAGGAAGAACGTAATAATAACTTTCTATCGTTTTTAGATTTATCGTCAGTATAGATCAATAGAGAGTCCGTTTCAAAATTTTTATCTCCGCTCTCCAATGCTATCTCTGTTAACGACATCTGTCCTTGAAAATCATTGACTCGGAGGCCACTGAAGTTCATATCCATCTTTGCTTGTATGCTCAGTCGGTCGTTCACGAGGTTTAGCTTTTCTAAATTCAAAGTGTCCACCAGTAATGTAAATTCATAGACTGGTTTTTCTGTATTGAAACTTAGTTTTCCATCAAAATCAATGGCCGCATTCTGATCTTCTAGATCCAAAGCTCCAGTAAAAACACCTGTTTCTAACAATCCATTTACGCGAATGTCTTTATAGTCGTAATTCTGATATTCGATATGTTCTACATTTACTTTCATCGCTGCGTTCAGACTGTCGATATTGAATCCTTCACCTTGGATCTCTCCGTTGAGACTTACGGTTCCAACGCCCAAGCTATCTCCAAGTAATTTCCCTAATTGAAATTCTTCTAGTTTTACCTCTCCATTGTATTCCGCTGTCGAATAATCTTTTACGAAATCCATGTAGAGGTCACTTTCTAATATTCCAAGTTTTGTTTCTAATATTCCGTTGAGATCGAAAGTAGTTATACTACCATCAAATTTTCCTTTGTAAGAAATCACACCTAAGCTATCCATCATTGGCGGCAATCCATTTTCGGCAAAAGCATTGAGATCCGACGCTTGCGTATGGATTTCTTCTATGTTCAGATTTAGGTCTAACTGATCCATGTTAGGTAAACCTTTGATAGTCCCCGTAATGTCAAAGCCAGTGTTTGCAGACGTTTCTAAGGCTAGATCATTTACCGTAATGTCTTTTAATTCCCCTTGTAAATCACCGGTCAGTTTTACTTCTCCAAATTCCTTAAGACCGATTGGCAACTTTAGACCTTTAGTAATAGCCATTACTTTTTCGTAAGAGGTGCTTAGCTCTTTTAACTGTAAATTAAAACCAAGCTGATCTACATCCAATGTATTTTCAACCATTCCACTCAGACTCAATAGCAGGCTATTCCCAACCGTCAGACGAAAAGACTCCGCTCTCCATTTTTGTAAACTTCCTTTTAGTTTTCCATCCAGAATGATGTTTCTATTTTTAGATAAATCCAAAACAGGTAATTCTCCAATAGCTACGGCTAATAACTTTAGATCATCCGAAGCGATTTTCGTTTTAGAAAACTGAGTTGTAAAAGTAATGTTATCAAAATCAGATACAAGTTGGTCGAAGCGCTCAAATTGGAGTTCGGTATTATTTTCTAAGTGGCTGTTATTGAGTTGAAGGTTAAGTTGATCGATCTTAATTTTTGTGGGAGTAGCCTCTAAGCCAAGAGAGAGCTTTTGTAATTCTAAACCATTTTTTTCTTTAGTGGAAAGATTGGAAATGGTTGCGGTGAGCTGCTCCTCGTTCCAATTAAAATCTTCTAAATTAAGATTCATCTTTTGGAAATCCATGTCGTTTACATTCAGCGAATTAACAGTCATTACTGTATCTGCAAAATTTTCAAATTGAAAACGAGACTCCTCAATATCTAACTGATCGACTTTGAAATTCCAGCCGAAGTATGGGAAA
>JBGCDT010000214.1:0-9608 GCA_045105695.1 Saprospiraceae bacterium
ATGAACTCTGTCAGACTTTCTGTAATGTAGACCATTTAAAGCGTCCTTGTTTTTATCATCAGATTCATAAATGCTCAGGAGCTTGCGTTGGTAAGGAATCACCAGAGGATTACAATGAACGCGTTCAGGAAGCCATCGCGAATATGGACACTGATTTCCCAGAGGACTTTATCATCCTCGACCAAGGAAGAAGTGATTCTGAGAAGTCGATAATACTAATTGAGAATGGTATCTATCAGGGCTTTGGTTATGCGGATGAAGAGGAGGCTCATCATTCCGTTGATGACTTGAAAGAATTGATCGAACCTTATATTCACAACCCTGATACCTATAGAATCATTCGGGGGTTTCTGGCGGGTAAGAAGGGGGACGCGCGGGTGATACGACTTTAGGAGATTCATCTTTCATTCTAAGCAACATTCCTCAAAAAATCCTAACTTGCAACCCTAACCAATTTTTTCTTCCATAATAAGTCCGTTTACACCGAATTGGAGTCGTTTATGTATTAACATATGCGAACCGTTTAGATGTATTTCTTAGAGCAACCTTCGCTATTTGTAGGACCGCTCTTTTCATCATTGTTCAAACCGATACGTTATGTCAATTTTTATTCTAATACTCTTTAATTTCCTTACTTTCTCGCCATCAGCTATACTCTCCGAAGACCGCACTTGGGACGGAGAAGCAGGTGACAACCAATGGACCAATCCACTCAATTGGGATAACGATTTACTACCCGAAGCAGATGCTGACGTCTGGATCATAACTGATGATACAGTCATTATCAGTGGAACAGAGATTCTGGTGGAATCCATTACATTGGGAGGAGGAGCTGACCTAATCATTGCCGAAGATGGTATTTTGAATACCTACAAAGGAGGCCCAAATGGTAGCGATGCCGTTCACATGGAAGGAATAGATAGCACAGGAGTCGAAACTACATTGACGGTTGCAGGTTCCTTACTGATAGACATGCACGGTGCCTCAGGAGATGGGCTGGATATGAATAAATTTACGCAAACTACGGTTACATCTACCGGTTTTCTACAGATCATACATACTGGAGATGACGGACTTGAAATCGGAGATGATTTCATCAACTACGGGGTCGTTGAAATTTTAGATACGGAAGATCATGGAATCAAATTCAGCAACGTAGTTGAGGGCGGCGCCACTATTTTGAATGCAGCAGGAGCTTCGATGTCCATCGATTCTACTAACTTAAACGGCTTGCAATTAAACTCCGATTTATTATTTCAAAACGACGGTTCTCTCACTATTTCAAATTGCCTACAAGACCTATTAGAAGGCAGTTCCTATGGTTTTACTAACAGTGGATACTTTGAAGCAGATGGCATCGTGAAATCAAATAGCTTTACAAATCTTGGAAATGCAGTCATAGCACCGGGGCCTCAAACTACCGCTACCTTAACTTTTGAGGAGGCCTTTGATTTTACGAACACTACCCTATCTTTTGATTTGAGCAGTGTTACTTCAGGTAACTCGCCTCAGCCGGGAGCCGATTACGATCAATTGATTATTTTGGAAGGTTCGGTTGATCTTTCACAATCTATTTTAGAATTACAAGGCGATTACGTAGGAGAAGAGACCCATAAAATTATCTTACTTAACAATATGAGCACGTCGGCAATCATTGGCCAATTCGACAACCTCGCTGAGGGCGACACGCTACAATTCAACAATATTGATTTTACCATTTCTTATACAGATGGACAAGATAGTAATGATGTCTCCATCACTTTTCTGCCTGAAGTAGTTGTGATTGATGAAGACATGGATGGCTTTGCTGTTGAGGTAGATTGCGATGATACTAATCCAGAAATTTTCCCAGGAGCTATAGAAATTCCAAATAATGGAATAGACGAAGATTGTAATGGCGTCGATTCTTTGACAAGTAGTGTTTATGCAAATGTATTGTTAGGGATTTCTATTTCTCCAAATCCTGCCACTGATTATTTGCTTTTTGAAGGGATTGAAAACACAGACTTAATGGTTCAAGTCTATACTCTAAATGGGCAACTGATTTTAAGTAGAACAATAAATTCAGATGGAAAAATTGATGTAAGTGAGTTACTAAGTGGAGTATATTTTATTAGAATGGAAAACATCGGTAGCGACACTCAAAAGAAGCAGAGTATTAATCATGTGTTTTTTAAAAGGTGATAAGGTTGATAAGGTTGTACAACTCAAGTATATGAACAAGCTTTTTCTAAGGAAAGCCTAATCAAACTCATCCACTCAGAATAAATCACTCCGTCACTCTCCCACTACCAATCAAAAGATAGGCTCCCAAGCTCCAAGTTCCTGGGTTCACCTGTATAGACCAATTCGGAGCTGAGCGAACAAAGTCTTCTGCATCATCCTTCACTTGCTGACTTAAGGTTAGACCACCCATATTAGCGGTCAGTCCAAGTCTTGGGGTAATGGCAAATCTCAATTGAGGAAACACCTGTACGGACCAGTACTGTTCTTTAGTCGTCTCTGAACTTTCTGAACCATCATTTGGTTTGATCGTCAATCCATCTTCCGACACTTCGCTACCATTGAGTTCTTCCACTTTAACAGGGAGCGATAGACTTAGAATATTTATTACTTCCGTAGAAGACCATCTCCAATTTAATACTCCAGTTAGGTTGATTGCAAAGCGTTTGTTCAATTGCCAATGGCGTGCAATCTCCATCTTTGGAGAATAGCTACTGACTAAACTTTGTGTTTTTAAAGGAACAGAAAAGGCAACGTACTCACTCTGCTCTTCAAGTTGAAATTCATCCACGGTACGTCGCGCTAATAGTTTACGCAAAGTAAATGAAAGACCAACCGACCATTTCTGATTTATAAAATAATGAACTCGGGGAGTAAAAGTCAAATTAGAAGAATACTGATCCAAGGTATAGTTGTAACCTGGTACCAAAATACCAGCAACGGTTCTAGAAGAGACTGTTCTATCAATAGCTGAATTATTATTGAAAAAACTAAACTCGCCATTAACCAAAAACTGGCCTGCAGAAACCTGCGCTTGTAAAAATTGGGTACTTAAGAAAAAGATAAGTAAGAAAATAGATTTGCAACGCATCTGTAATATTTGAGGCTGGCATTTATGGGAATCTTAGGACAAAGGCGCGAAGTTCAGTGAGAAATCTTCGCGCCTTTGACCTAAGGAGTATTAAGACTTTTCCTTAGCCTTCAACTCGATCATCTTCTCTAAGACATCCTCCAACTGCTCTACACCAATTCGTTTTGACAAAATTTTCTTATTTTCATCAAGTACAAAAATCTGAGGTGTCGTTCTTACATCATAAATTTGCTTGTAGCGAGATTTCAGGTAAGGATCAACCACGTTTATCCATTGTTTCATATCCTCCCGTTCATCAATAAACTTCCAACACTCCGGTACTTTGTCTGTCACTTTAGAACATACCGCAAAAATCTCCACGCTTCTATCTTTGAATTTATCATAAAACTCAATCAACTTCGGCATCGACTTTTTACAATGGCCACAGTCCGGCGCCCAAAAGATCATAACCGTAAAATCAGACTTAACATCATGTAAACTGATCGGTGTTTTATCTTCCTTTTGGACAGAGATGTTCGGAGCCGTTTTTCCAATTAGAATTGGCTTTAGAGTCTTTCCGTTTTTGATGATCTTATCTAATTGTTCCTTTTCTGTCCAGGGAGCCAGCCCCTTTTCATAGTAGTTTTCTACCAAGTGAACGTATACGGCATCCATTCCTACAATTTTCGATTTTGCATACTTGTTCAGAAAGTGAACCAAGTAGAATTTAAAAGTTTCCTCCGCAGGCTGGACCTGCTTCAAAATAGTATCAATCCCTTTGGTCAAAGAGTCAGGATGCTGAACGGTCAGCTTTTCTATGTATTGATTGACGCGCTGAAAAAAGAAAGGCGCATGCACCAATCGTTCATCAGTCATATCGAAATTATCAAAATAATGATCTTTGACATAATGCCAACGAGCGATCTGTATTTCTTCATCTGTTCCTTCAAACTCAGGTAACTCCGGGTCTACTCTATTGCTTACGAAAGCAGCTGTTAGCGTTTTTGGATGTTTTGTAATTATATTGTTATGATAAGCTTTCACTGCTACATCCATCTGCTCCAGTTTTTCGTCAACTGCTTTTTTCCCAGCCTCATCAGCTTTTTCTTTTTCGCCCATCAGCCTTTCTTTTTCCTTAATTTTCCCACTTAAGAAAGCCATGTAATCGTAGAACAGTTTATTGTCGGGAGAGCCTTCAACTTCTATCGAACCATTCAAATCAACGTTATCTGCTTTTACAGAAAACCGCTGTTCTCCTTCACTGATAAAAATCTGTACGAATTGATTGTCTGGTGGCAATACAATCAGATAAATTCCGCCATCAAGTGACTCCTCTCCCTGAAAAGTGAAACGACCGTTTGGATCAACAACAACGGTATCTTTAATGTATGGTTTGTCTCCGTAGTAGTAAGCAAGATAAGCTTCCTTCTCTGGAAAGTTTTTCACTTCAACATCAATTTTATACCCCTCTTGGGCGCTCACGTTAGATAAGGTAAAAGCGAAGAGCAAAAACAGTAAATAGTAAGTTTGAAAACGATACATAAGTCTTTTATTATTTTGGATACTAATCTATAATGGATTGCAAAAGTAAAAGATGATTTACTTTTCACCATAAACATAAAAACAAAAATCATAGCTTTATTGCTTTACGCAAACTTTGGCTCTGTGTTTAATAAGATTTTAACAGCCTCTTGACGTACAAGGTTTTTCAGCCTCTCTTATTTGAAGCTTGTTTTAGCCATTGCTCTAGTTTTATTTAGCCCAAATGGGCCTGAAATGTATCCATTACGTCAATGAGCAAGGGAGTTTGTATATTTTTTATCTAAATCTATAATTAGATGCAAATCTTATTTGGTGTACTAAAGCATTTGAGATACATTTGTTTTCGTCAACTGACTAAATGAAACAATAGATAGATTATTTCTAAGTCATAAATCCCCTTAGTTAGTCAGTCTCAAATATTTCCACACTAAATAGACCAACCATGCCTAAATTCAAACTTTAGGTATGATCCCACTAGCTAATAATTATGCAGCTAATGGTTTATTTACTATTTCTAACAGCATCCCTTTATCAAACTTAATATCTCAACCACACATGCGAATTCTATCTCTACTTTTAATGCTATTCTTTTCCTATTCGCTCGACGTTAATGCCCAGCAAAGAGACTGCGGTACGATGGAGTATCTGGAACAACAAATCCAAAACAGCCCTAAACGAGCGGCTAAAATGGAGCAGATTGAAAAAGCAACAAAAGCTTACTTATCCAACAATAATAAGGTCGTTGATGGCATCATTACCATCCCTGTTGTAGTGCATGTGGTATGGAATACTGCTGCTGAAAACATCAGTACCGCTCAGGTCCAATCTCAGATCGATATCCTAACAGAAGACTTCCGAAGATTGAACTCAGATGCAGATGGAACTTGGCCTCAAGGAGATGATTCTGAAATTGAGTTTTGCTTAGCGACAACTGACCCAAATGGAAATCCAACCGATGGAATCACTCGTACCAATACCAGCAATTCTTCTTTTAGTGGAAATGATAATGTAAAGTTCAACAGTTCAGGTGGACACGATGCCTGGCCATCCAGTGACTACATGAATTTTTGGGTTTGTGATCTTTCTGGCGGCCTATTGGGTTACGCACAATTTCCAGGTGGACCTGCCAGCACAGATGGAATTGTTTGTGATTATCAATATGTAGGAGACATTGGAACAGCTACGTTTCCTTACGAACTCGGACGAACAGCAACTCACGAAGTAGGACACTGGTTAAACCTTTACCACATTTGGGGCGATGGCGGCTGCGGAGTAGATGATGCTGTATCTGATACGCCTTTATCTGATGCTTCCAATGGTGGTTGTTCTACTGGACATGTCTCTTGCGGAACTGTCGATATGGTTCAAAATTATATGGACTATAGTTATGATGCTTGTATGAATTTATTTACAACAGGGCAGAAAAGTAGAATGCGAGCTTTGTTTGAACCCGGTGGTTTCAGAGCTAGTTTATTAAACTCTACAGCATGTGGACCTATAACTCCACCAACCTGTGATGATGGACTTCAAAATGGACAAGAGACAGGCGTTGACTGTGGTGGTCCTGACTGCCCAGAGTGCCCTCCTTGTGAAGGAACAGATGTTACGCTAACCATAGTTTTAGATGATTATCCACAAGAAACCAGCTGGACAATTACGGACGCAGGTGGAAATACGGTCGCTTCAGGCGGTACTTATGCTAATCAACCTGATGGTTCTACTATACAAGAAATTATTTGTCTTGCAGATGGTTGTTATGACTTTACAATTGATGATACCTATGGAGATGGTATCTGTTGCTCAGAAGGAGACGGCTCTTACCTATTGGTAGATGACGAAGGAAATGTACTAGCTTCAGGTGGTGAATTTGACTTTACAGAAACGGTAAACTTCTGTGTAGAAAGCATACCAGTAATCCCAGGATGTACAGATCCAACTGCACACAATTACAACCCAGAAGCAAACCTCGAAGATGGCTCTTGCGAGTACTGCTCTGATGGTGTTCAGAATGGAGACGAAACGGGCATTGATTGTGGAGGTTCTCTTTGTGAGCCTTGTGATATTCTTGGCTGTACTGATCCCGATGCGCATAACTACAACCTGGAAGCAACTCTAGATGATGGAAGTTGTGAAACTTGTTTTGATGGAATATTAAATGGAGATGAAGTAGAAGTAGATTGTGGTGGGATACTTTGTATTCCATGTGATATTACTCCTATACCTGGTTGTACAAACCCTAATGCCCACAACTACAATCCAAATGCAAACGTAGATGATGACTCTTGCGAAACTTGCTCCGATGGAATTCAAAACGGAGACGAGACAGACGTCGATTGTGGTGGCGAACTTTGCGATCCTTGTCAAGGAGCTCCAGTCCTAGGATGTACAGATGAAAATGCACACAACTACAATCCACAAGCAACTCAGGACGACGGTTCTTGCGAAACTTGTTCCGACGAAATTCAAAACGGAGACGAAACGGGCATTGATTGTGGAGGCGAACTTTGTGAGCCTTGTACTGGTGGTTGCAACGGCAACTTGGCTACCTTGAATATTAGTTTTGATAAATATCCTGAAGAAACCAGCTGGACCTTAACTGATGTATCCGGTAATGTAGTCGCACTCGGAGGTACCTACGGAGACTATCCTGACAATAGTTTCTTCAGTCAGGATATTTGCTTATCCGCAGGTTGTTATACATTGACAGTTGATGATATTTTTGGAGATGGTCTTTGTTGCGCTTATGGCGAAGGATCTTATAATTTACTTGATGGAAGTGGTAATGTACTCGCATCAGGTGCTGCATTCAAATTTTCGGAATCAACTAATTTCTGCGTAGGCAGTGTACAACCAACGGAAGGATGTACAGACGCAGCTGCCCATAACTACAATGAAGACGCTCTCTTCGATGACGGCTCTTGCGAAACATGCTTTGATGGAATCCTAAACGGAGATGAAGTAGATGTTGATTGTGGTGGTAAATTATGTGCTCCTTGTGATGAAGATGCTTGTGATTACGAAACTTACGATTTCAATGACTTAGATAATAGCTGGGGCATATGGAATGACGGCGGTTCTGATTGCAGACGATCTTACAATGATAACGAATATGCAAATAGTCAACCTTATTGCATCCGACTAAGAGACAATAGTTCAAGTTCTCACACTACTACGGAAAATCTGGATTTAAGCATTTATGATGAGCTTACAGTAGACTTCACTTTCTTTCCAAGAAGTATGGAAAATGGAGAAGACTTCTGGTTACAAATTTCTACAGATGCTGGTGACACTTACGAAACCATTGCAAGCTGGGCCAGAGGAACTGATTTCGAAAACGATGTTCGCTACTTTGAGAACGTCGTTATTCCAGGTCCATTCTCTAATGCTACTCGCCTGCGCTTCCGTTGTGATGCTACTTCTAATGCAGATCGCATCTATTTAGATGACATAGACATTACCGGTTGTAACAATGGAAAAGATGCTCGTGTGATTACAGAAGAAGATGTCGCTGTTATAGTTGAAGAGGATGTAGTTACAATCAATAGCGTCTATCCAAATCCAACCAGCAGCTTACTTAATGTAAACTTTACTGCTCAATCAGAAAGTGAAGTTGCCATACGCGTATTTGACATGACTGGTAAGCTGATTCAGTCAAAGGCTGTAAACCTAATAGTAGGTAAACAATTGGAAACACTGAATGTCAGTAGTTATAGCTCTGGGATTTACTTCCTTCATTTGAGTACTGGAGAACAACAGATCGTTAAGAAATTTGTAGTGACTCGCTAATTCTCCTAACAATACATTTACAAATAAAACCCCAGGTTGAAAATTCAGCCTGGGGTTTTCTAATGATGCGCTATACAATCAATATTAGTTCTTCTTCTGAACATCTAGATTCAGTCCCAAATCCATAGCTGCTTTAGCTCCCATCACTTCCATGAAGTCTAAACCAGCGTTTGATCCGTTGGTACCGCCACCCGTCTGAATCGTAGGAACCAGATCTCCTTTGTAGTTAGCAAACGCGCCTGCCCACAATTTCTGCACACTCTCGTATGCTTTCAACTTCTTCTCCAAAGCACCATCCGCTTGCATGATCTTTTGCTTAGCATAAGCCTCCGCATCTGCCAAAGCTTTGATCTTCTGTGCTTCGAGCTTAGCGCCTCGTAAAGCAATTTCCTGCTTCTGACGATCTTGCTCAGCGAGTTTAACCTGAGTCTCTGCTTGTACCATCTGGGTAGTCTGAGATTGCTTCTGCTCATATTCAATTTCTACTAGTCGTTTTCTACCCTCAGCGGCAGCGGTCAACTCTTCCTGTTGAGCGGTGATGAGGTTTTGTTTTGAAACAGATTCTCTAGTACTCGCTTCAATCTTCTTAGCTAATTTTTCTTCTACCTGCTTCTCGTAATCTACGTTGATGATGTTGTGTGTTCTGACAACAATTCCCATGTCCCTCAAGTCATTACTATTTCGTACTGGCAAATTATTATCATCCATTCTAATTCTATTTTCATACGTTTTTGTCAACTCACCTGTCGTCGAGTCGCGAATCGTATTTTCAAAATTATCAACTACATATTGTCCATTGTCCAGTTGATCTCTAAAGTCATTTGAAAGCTTGGACATCCCTCCGGAGTAGTGTTGCTCAGACTCCATCAACTGAGTTGAATATTTCAAACACTCCCTTGTGTAAGGAGCTAAGCCTGTAGCTGCCAAATGATCTACATTTCTAAAATCTTCATGGCACTTAAGCATCAATTCAGCGCTGTTCGGTAAGGCGTATTTGACAAAGACTTCGGCTGAGGCCATTGTTGCATCCATGAAACGAATTTCAACCATATCCTGATTGACAGTAGCCTCTGTTTTCTGCTTTGTGTAAGCAATGGTAACTAAGTTTGGATAGGTCGTAATCTTTGATCCAGGCACTTTAAAATAATAACCATTTCCATAAATAACATCCTTTTTACCTAAAGGTGATTCTACGACTTGTCGATAA
>JBGCDT010000215.1:0-11436 GCA_045105695.1 Saprospiraceae bacterium
GACAAATCAGCCTCATCCGACCATCTGTAAAATAAAAACGGGTGAAATTATCCTCTGCCTCACAGTACAAAATCTCCGACATTCGGACCACATCAAAACCTTCCATGAGTGGAAGTACCAGTTTTCTGTTTTGAGAATCGAGAGAGATGATGTTTTCTAACAATATGTTTGCGTGACTGAGTTTTTCCTTTTGGGACAAAGACTTTTCTACGGTAGCTACTGCACTTTCCAACTCTTCGATGTCTACTGGTTTAAGTAAATAGTGGGCGGCACTGAGGTTGAAGGCTTGCACCGCGTACTGACTAAAAGCCGTGATGAAGATGATTTCAAAATCTATTTCGCCCCACTGCTCCAACAAATCAAAGGCATTGCCATGCGGCATTTCGATGTCCAGAAAAACGAGCTGCGGCTTTTCTTTGAGTATGCTTGCTCTGGCCTCTTGAATGTTTTGACACTCCCCCACTACCGTAAGTTGCGGACAGTATTTACCGACGTAGGCGCGAAGGGTTTCGCGGCTGTCTTGCTCGTCGTCTACGATTAGGGTTGTGATTTTTGACATAAAGCTTTTAGGGTGGAAGAGGGTGATGAGGGTTGAAAAGGGAGAGGGGTGTAATCGTAGTTACTAATTAGTTTCTATTTGTTTCGCCCTTTTCTTTTTCTACCTTCTTTTATTTAATTAATAGTCAACTTCAATACGGTACTATTGTCTTTTGATTGTACCTTTAATAAATATGTCCCTTTTGGCAAATCCGAAGTTGTAATCTTATTGTTAGCATTATAACTTTCAATGGACTTTATCAGTTTTCCATCTGTAGTATATAGGTCGATATTGACTGATGTAAGTGTATTGTTATCAAAGTCTAGTTGTACGAAATCACTTGCTGGGTTTGGATATAAACTCAGTTTTGTTCCTAGCAATTCTGAAGTACCAATTGCAAAAGAATCAATGACTTTGACCGTGGCGGTTTCAGTAGCTGTATTGTTATTAATATCTGTCACCATCAGAATTACGGTGTAGTCTCCAACTGCATCAAATGTATTTACATCAATTCCTATGTCTGTGATTTGGCAATTATCTGTAGAACCGTTGTTTATCTGCTCTGGTTGAATCGTGACAGTAGGATTTCCCGCAAGGTCAACTGTAATGTTTTGCGTAAGCGCAATAGGGTCAGTGACATCTTCAATTTGTATGATTTGACTTTGTGTAGTTACATTTCCAAAACCATCGTCATACTCCCAGTTCATGTCAAAATTGCCTTGCATTTCAATTGGAATGTTGATGTCAGAAACACCAGCAACTATTCCACCGCAATTGTCCATAGCAGTAACAAATACCAACGAATTCACCGAACACTCCGCTGAGATACTGTCCAATTCTGCGAAGGCAGGAACTGGAGCTAAAGTGTCCTGTATCGCCACCATTGCCACACAAGTATCTGGGTTACCTGCCTGATCAAAAACGAATAGCTGTACCACATTTTCACCAACATCAGCACATGTAAATGTATTGTTATCCAAAGCAAAAGAATCTACAGAAATATTATCTACAGAGCCATTGTCCAAATCAGTGGTAAGCAATTCAGTCGTCATTCCATTCTCATCTAAATAAAGCACAGCATCTTGACAAACAGCCTCCGGAGCCACCTCGTCATTTTCCAAAAGGTACTCGTAAGCTTCCAGCAAGTTAATGATTCCCCAACCAATCTGATTATTAGGATCATCCGCATTGGAAGCCGTCATTCTCAGTGATTCCATGATCTCGAAATTAGTCGCACTAGGCACCATCTCCCAAAGCAAGGCAGCAGCTCCCGCCGCTAAAGGGCAACTAAAGGACGTTCCATTCACATTCGTAAAAAAACCATCCCAACGTTGTACGCGAACCGCTGTTCCCATTGCCATAACATCTGGTTTGATGCGGCCATCCGCGGTTGGTCCTACGGAACTAAAACCTGATTTATTACCCGCTGCATTTACCGCTCCGATGGCAAAGACATTGTTTCCATCAGCAGGTGCGCCGATGGTTGTTGTGCCGTTTCCGGAATTCCCTGCGGAGTTAACTACAAGAACACCAAGATCAGCCATAATGTCTCCTGCGATCGTTATCGTTGCCGTATTTCCATCCAAAGAATCTGCTGGATAACCAGAGCCATCATCGAAAAATAAATAACCTAAGGAGGTGGAAGTTATGTCCGCTCCTAAACCCTCTGCCCACTCAGCAGCCGCTACCCAATGGTCTTCTTCGGCAGTGGTTTCTGACTCTGTGTTTTCTGTTTTAGCAAGAAGATAAGTCGCTCCGAAAGCTGGTCCGATCAGTGTGTCTTCGACAAAGGCTCCAATGGTACTTAGAGAGTATGTTCCATGCCCGCCGGTTCCCATGTCACCTGACTGATCGTCTACATTTTCGTCATCGTTTACGAAATCGTAAGTGGCCATGATATCCATTGTGGAGAAGGCGGAGATGTTGTTGTAGTTTCTAAAACCGGCGTCCATTACGCAAATTAATAATCCGTCACCAGTGAATCCCATGTCGTGAACCATTGGGACATTCATCTGCTCCAACTGCGTCAGCGACTGACCGTATTCTAAATCATAGAATCCTGTTTTTTCAACTTTAGTATCTGCATTAATATTTGCGATTAGGCTATTGGATAGATCAATATTCGTACGTTTTCCTTTTCGGACAATGTCTATTTTTTGGATAAAATCTAAGTCAGCAACTTCCTGTAAATTTGAAATCTTAATATCAGCGGAAAGGGCATTGAGCCATTTGGAGGAATGTCGATGCTTTGTTATATAAGGTATTACTTGCTGGAGATATTCATCAGAAACAGGAACATCTAATAGGGTAACGAGTGGTTTATTCCCCATTGTTTTTTTCCTTCTTTCAAGGGCGCGTTCGCTAATGGTTTGTTCAGCCAATTGTATTTTCTGAGCTAAGTCATCTCCTTTGTCAGTGAAATAAATCCAAACGGAGAGTTGTTCACCCACAGCTTTTTGAGCGATTTGTCTTTCTAGGGATTTGGTGAATTTGGGGCTATGCTGAGCTTTCGCAAAATGTAAAACAGAAAGGCTTAGTATTAATATCGTTGTAAGAATTTTAGACATCTTTGGTTGGTTTTTTACTAGTAAAATGTGGTAACTAATTACAGTATAGATAGATTTCTTTGCTTTGAAAAATGGAAAGTAATACTTCGTTTAGTTCAGGACAAAAAATGATTAGTTCAAGGGAATTTGAATCTTTACCATAGTCCCAGTTTCCTCGTTTTGATTCAAATCACTTACTTGGACGTCGTAGCTCTTGCCGTAAATTTCATTAATCAGAGCCATGCTCTTAGAGACATTTTCCATCCCGGTGCTTTTGTATTTTTTCTGGTTTTTGGTTTTGAGGGATTTGGATTTTGTTCTACCGATTCCATTATCCGAAACTGTTACCAAGAGATGATCCTTTTGTTCCTCTATGATTACTTTCAGTTTTCCCTTTTCTGTTTTGTAACGGAGTCCGTGCCAGATGGCATTTTCTATAAAAGGTTGAATCAGCATCGGCGGAACATCCAAACTGTAGTTTTTTAGACTGGTTTTATTTTCAAATTCATACTCGAATTTATCTCTGAACCTGAAGTGCTCCAATTTCAAATACAACTCATTCAACTCCATCTCTTCTTCAAAAGAAATAAAATCCTTCTGAGAATAATCTAACACCTTTCGCATCAGCTTGGAGAAATCAGACAAGAACTTATTAGCTGCCTTTTCATCATTTTTAGCAATAAAGTTATTGACTGAATTTAAAGCATTGAAAATAAAATGCGGATTCATTTGCGCGCGTAAAGACTTAAGCAAAAGCAACTGATTCGCCTTCCTTTTCTCTTTCACATTTTTATACAAAAAATAAAAGAACACCAAAGAAGCCAACAAAACCAAAGTCAATAATCCTGTAATAATCTGCTGAGTTCGCAGGCGAGAAGCGAGTAGTGCCTGGTCTTTTTCTTCCAGGTCATAATCCAGTTGTTGTAGATCAATTTGTTTTTGCGACTTTACGATTTCGACCTGAGTCGTTAAGTCCTTTTCTAGTTTTTGAATCGCTGTTTCTTTTGCAGAAATGTAGTTCTCTAAATCATTGAGTGCCAGATCAATCTTACCTTTTCTTTGATTTAACTCTGAGGACTTTTTGTAGACATCAGCGACAACATCGGCATCTGTTTCTTTATCAATCAAATCCTTTGCAACGACTACAAAACGCTCTGCATCCAGAAAGTTTTTATTGGATTCATGCAACTCTGCTATTTCCAAATTTTCCAAAACCAGAGCTTCTGTTGAGAAACTAGCGTTCACCTTAGGATCATTGGCAACATTGGAACGAATCTTTATTTTATCGTCATTGGTAACATCGCTATAAGCCAATAATTGCTCCTTAGCTTCTTCAATGGGAGCGGCTTCCTGTTTGGAAATTTTTTCTTGCGTAGGTAAGTTGTCGATGGAGTTTTGAAAAGATCCTTCAGCTCTTCCATAATCATTTTGCTGAACATATACTTGCGCCCGACGTGCTTCATTTCGAGAGACTCCAATACTATCTAATTGATAATTAGCCTCGATATCATCCAACATATCAGCGGCAGCATCTAGGTCCTTTCTTTTCAAATTTACATCAGCAATTCCTTCTGTACAAATTAATGTAAGAGTCTTATTAGAACTGTCTTTAATACATTGCTGAAAGTAATCCTCTGCCTTTTCATTTTGCTGCGAAGCGAGATGTAATTGCCCTAGTCGCTCGAAAATCGTAGCTCTGCTTTCTCCATCTTTTTTGCTAACCAATGAAAGTGCTTGTTGATATCTTCCTATGGCTAATTCCTTTTGATCAATCTGCTCATAAATACTTCCTAACAATACAAATGCATCTGCCTCCTCCTCCCGCTTCCGCCGTTTCTTTCCTCTGATATTATCGATCGCCAGCTCCACCAAACGAATGGCTTCCGTAGGATTATTCTCCTTCTGCTGACGAGCCTGCTCCAGCAATTGCTCCGTGCTTTGCCGCTTACTGGTGTAAGAAGATTTCATTTTCTTTTTGTCCTGAGCTTGCAAGAAGCTTACGCAAAACACTAAGAGAAAAAGCAGTATGTATTCCTTTCTAAATTTCATTTACGATTGATGTAAAGTTCCGTTTTCTAACGACTCAAAGTTACAATTGTTTTTCATACCTGTTGGGCACTAAGTGAGAATTACTAATGAAAGCTCCCCTTAAAAAGGGCTTTACCAAGTGGATGGGCACGTTTACCAAGTCTGGGGTCGGCCTAGCCAAGTCTAGGTTTTTATTGATTTTTTTTGTGACGAGATTTGGGGTATTAAGAGGAACATGGGTTGTGAAGAAGAACGCGGATTTTTTGGATAACACGGAGTTTCGCGGATTTTTCAAATTATATACAATCCGTGAAAATCCAAAAAAATCCGTGTCATCCGCATTCCTTTTATCCACGTTTCTATTATCTAACAAATCTAAAAAATCAAACCTATGATTATTCGCAAAATGTTTTTCGGTTTCTTCGGCGTAGCACTTTATCTCTGTGGAAATTATGCGCTACAATGGAGCAGCGCTTTCGCAGCAGATTATTTGACGACATCAACACTCACTACTGAAACGGTAGAAGACTGCCTACCAGCATCTGACAAAAACACCATTCAAGTCGCATTACTTTTGGATACCAGTAGCTCCATGAGTGGCTTAATCGAACAGGCCAAATCACAACTTTGGAATATCCTCAACCAACTTGCTCGTACCACACACAACGATCAGGAGACTTCTTTAGAAATTGCACTTTACGAATACGGCAATCCGAATAAAGCCACCAGCAAATATCAAATCAATCAACTCACACCATTTACAACGGACATGGATTTGGTTTCTGAAAAGCTGTTTTCTTTACGCACTAGCGGCGGAGAAGAATACTGCGGAGCAATCATCAAACATTCTTTTGATGAATTAAAATGGATCAAAGGCGACGGTTTGAAAATCATCTACATTGCTGGAAATGAAGAGTTTGATCAAGGGCCCATTTCATTTAAAACTTCTTGTCAAAAAGCAGTAGAAAGCGGCATCACAATTAATACGATTTACTGTGGCGGCAAAGAAGCTGGTATCAATGAACTTTGGAAGGCAGGCGCGATAGCAGGTAGAGGCGACTATATGTTTATAGAACAAAACAGAGCAACCGTTTATGTACCTACGCCTTATGACAAAGAAATTCAAAGACTAAATTCTGAATTAAATAAAACCTACATCCCTTTTGGAAAAGAAGGACAGAAGAAAAAAGAAAATCAGGAAATGCAGGATACCAACGCTGGCTCATACAGTCTCTCTAATGTAAGCGACCGAGCAGCCTACAAAAGTTCAAAGAAATACAGCGCAACAAGTTGGGATTTGATTGATGCTTACGCAGACGATAACACCATCATTAATACAGCGGAAGTGACCGTTGATAGTTTGCAAGGATTAAGCATTGAAGAACTGGAGGTAAAAATTAAAATAGTTTCCAGCCAGAGAGCTGCTATCCAAAAAGACATTCAGGAGCTGGACAAAAAGCGTCGGGAATATAAAGCTGAAAATGCAGCGCCAACGGAAGAAACTAGCCTTCAGAAATCCATCATCAGCAATGTAAACAAACTGGCTAAGGATAAAGGGTATCGAGTGAAGGAATAGTTCTTTGATAGCAATCGAATCAATCATAAAAAACTAAAATCATGAAAATCATAACCATAATAAGTTTCCTAAGTCTCCTTACTTTTCTACCTACTGATACACAAGTCGAGAACAAACTACCCGAATCCAATTTGGAAACGATCAATGTAGATCCTCAGTTTGTAGAATTCCTGAGTTTATTTGATAAAACTGCTTTGCCTTTTGAAGTAGGATTGGACGACTTTGATAAATACCAGGATCAAAAACAACCAGCAAAACTGATGAAGTCAAAAAAGAAAAGACAAGCTCCGAATAATGATCAGCAACTACTTCGGACCTTCATTAGCGACTACAATTTCATGTCCCGAATGGGGCCGCCGAGTATTTTACCAGTTGCACGTTTTTATCCGAATGAAAAAACCATTGCTATTGTCTATATCCCTTATCGGGCTTTTGGAAATTCAACTGATTTACTATTCCAGATGGCTACTTTCGATCTTGAAGGAAAACAGCTGAAAAATAAATTACAAACTGAAAATATTTATTTCCGACTCGGACATAAAACTAATTATGACAACCAAGCTCAGACCTTCAAAATCAGTAAGAATGGCCAAATAGAGAGAACGACGTACAAAACCATTCGCAAGAAAAAAGTAAAAAAAGCAGGGATTAATAACAATGCTATTACAGATTATGTGTTGGAACAAACTGAGGTTTTCAAAATTGATAACAATGGTTTAGTTACAGTCGTCGAAAACGGAAAATCTATAGATCGAGTTTCCATAGAATAATCAATCAGATAGAAAATCTTTTAATAACTACAAAACTAGAGCATGTACAAACTGATTAAGAACACAAAACCAATTCTCTGGATAGCGTTCACCTCAGCTTGTGCATTGCTCATGTTTCAAATTATATTTCCCTACACTTCCTGGAAATGGGATGTAGATTTCTTACAAACCAAGCAATTAATCATCCACCTGGATCATTATCGGATTGCATTCTATAGTCATATCTTCAGCAGTCTGATCATTCTATTTAGCGGAGGATTACTTTTTGTAAATGTATTGTTAAAAAAATATGCATCTATACATCGCTTACTTGGAAAGCTTTATGTAGGACTATTGTTAGGAATAGCAGCTCCTTCTGGTTTTGTCATGGCCTTCTACGCCAATGGGGGTTGGATGGCCAAGGCTAGTTTTCTAATACTTACACCTCTTTGGTGGTGGTTTACTTACAAAGGTTATCAGACCGCTAGGTCGAGGCAATTCTCCGCCCATCGAATCTGGATGATGCGTAGTTACGCACTGACGCTTTCCGCAATTACTTTAAGGTTCTTACAGTTTGTCTTGAGTTATTGGTTTTACCTTGATCCTACGGAACAGTATATTTTTGTGAGTTGGGTGAGCTGGGGTTTTAATTTGGCTTTTGTGGAAATCTGGATTTGGTTCAAGTCAGTTAGATTTGGCTCTAGAGTGATTTTTAACAATTGAATTTTGAATACTTTTAGCTTTGCGCCTGCCTTTAGGACCTCGTGAGGTAGATGGAGCAGTAGGGCTAAAGTTCATAAAAGAGCTGAAGGGAAATTAATACTCTATCTTTTACAACCCAACCACCAACCGTCCAACCCGCTTCCCTCCTTCCATTATTATCTGATAAGCATAAACACCAGCTGGAAGATTCAAATCACTTATTGTCGCATCACCTTGTAAGTCAGCTATATAGACCACTTTACCTTTTGTGCTATAGAGTAGCAAACGATATTTTTCCGCAGCACTGGTGCGTATTTCTAGAGTTGCATTTTCAGGAAGGGGATTTGGATAAACGATCCATTCCTCTGGAAGAGCATCTATAGTAATAGATCGAAGGATGGAATAACTGATTGTTCCGTCTATGTCAAATTGTTTTAATCTGTAATAACTTTTCCCTCGCAAAGGAGAGGCATCCATTGCCTTATAGGCAAAATCACCTGAGCCTTCTTTAGCAGAGACCGTCCCCATTTTTTCAAATCTAGAACCGTCAGCACTTCTTTCGATTTCGAAATGAGAAACATCCTCGGTTTGAAAAACAGACCAATGCAAATCCACCGTTTTATCTCCTTGTAAGACAACCGAAAAGCTTTTCCATTCTACAGGAAGAGCAATGTTTGAAGTAACGACAAATTGACTGAAAGAAGTAATACCATTATCTGTTGAAAATTTTACAGCACCTTGCGAACCAGCAACTACTTCATCAGCCGTATCTTCTGCACTAGGCCATGTAGCGCCGTCAGCGAAGGATGATCTTTTATACATTTGAAAAATGTTCGGAGTAGCTGTCCCAGGCATTCCATAATTTCCAAATTCAATAAAATCAAGATTACTAAAGCTTTGATTTGTACCAAAATTATTGATAATCCAATAGACATTATTATGCTCTTCGTCAGCAGGTACAACGTCTGGAGATTGATTGATTCGGGTCACACAAAGTTCTCCATCTGGGTAAGTTCCGCTATCAGGAAAATCCAATGTAAGACCAGTGTTAGAAAATTCATAAGTACCGCCTGCATTTACCGTTTGTCTGAAACTGTGGCCGCCTCCAAAAGGTCCACTGGAGGTAGAACGACTGGCTGTCCCTGATAAGGACAAATGCTTAGAAGCAACTCTGTCCAACACCTGCCCAGTCGTTTCATTCATCTGATAATAAGTTACCAAATCTGGCTGTTCGTCAGGCAACAAGGTGAGGTGCATCAATTCTCTGATTTCATTTTGCGAAAGTGCTTTCTTCCAAACAGTAACCTCATCCATCAGACCAGTGAATCTACGAGTAGTACTATTAGAATCGTACCCTAGTATTAAAGGCGTATCAAATGCTTCTGCCTCATGTGTTGCTGTGTTGGTTGATGATTCTCCGTTTAGATAAATCTTCGCTTCAGTTGGCGATACAACTAGAGCAACATGCGTCCAAGTGTCAGCTGGAACTTCTAGACCAGAGTCCCACCACCACTGTCCACTATCCCAGTGATAACTTAAATTACGTCCTGTACTAAAGCCTAAACCACTAGTGGTTGATCCTCCTCTCAAAAACATTAGTGCTGCTCTTTCATTCTGAGTTTCAGCAGCTTTAATCCAACAAGTGAACGTTACTGTATTGGAATTCAAATTCAGATTGCCATTCGCACTTCCAAAGCCAGAAGGGTCCAGACTTATGGCATTTCCAGGAATGGTATCCGCAGAGCAACCTGCGGTCACATTAACAGCTAGAGTTTCAGAAGTAGAACCATTTACCGTCAAGGTAGCAGTATAAGCTCCTGGATTTCCAAAGACCACTTTTGGGTTTCTAATGTTCACATTATCTACATATTGAGGAGCGGGAGAAAAACTCCAGGCCCAACTTGCACCTGCATGATTGAGCACACTGTAGTCGTCAAAATAAAAAGTATCTCGATCACAAAAGGCTTCCAATTTATCAACGGTAGGTTGGACAATTGTAGTAGGAGTGTCTTCCATCTCCGCTTCCCAAAGTCCACGATGATACGTTGCGATTCTAACTTTACTATCTCTGTAGAAAGGTACAAAGCGATTGATTTTTGCTCTGATTGGAAGATTATCTGAACAAGGCACCCAATCTGCATCAGTATCGTTTCTATAGAAAACGCCAAAGTTGGTTGCCAAATACAAACCGCCATTTGTTCCTGCGATGTGAACTAATTGCTCTACAAAATGTCCGTTCAAAGTACTCGTTGTTAGGTTTGTCCAAGAGTTACCTCCGTCGGAGCTCTCAAAGATTTTGTTGGAGTTGTTATTTCCTACCGACCAAGCTAGCCAGATTTTATTTTCATCAGTAGCACTCATGGTAATGAATGCTCCGTTTGAAGTTGCACCGGACGGTAAATTAGTTGCTGTAAAATTCTGCCCACCCTCTGAAGAGCGATACAACTGTGCAGGACTGTCTCTATGAATTAGGTAAATGACGTCAGGGTTTGATCGGCTGATTTCTATACCTGTAACAAAGTCCGTAGTAGTCGAACCAAAAGTAGAAAGGGTTGTCCAGGAGATTCCACCATCCTCTGATTTCAATAATTTATTTTCACTTCCTAAATATAAATGGTTGTAACAGCGTGGATCAGAAACTAGCTCAGAGGAGTTTTCATTATTACCAGCGTAGCCTTGATTCGGATAAGTGTTGTATGAAAAACTACTAGTAGCTCCACTAACTGTCGTGGGCAAAACTTTAGGACTAATATCAGAGTGCATTACTTTACGTCCACCTGATGGATGTACATAACCCGTTGGATCTTCAGCGCCCCCCAAACGGATGTATTGCCCAGAAGGGTAAACCCCTAAAATAGTTGCCGAGTTTCCGTTGTGGTAGCGACCACCAGTTAGAACATCTTCGTTCCAACCGCTATCGAAGCCCCAGTAATCTGAAGCTGCAATTCCATTATTCATTGCCACATGTGCGCTAAAGTCAGTTGTATATTTATTCAAGCCTCCATCACTGGAAACCCAGATTTCGTCATTTACAATATCAATATCCTGAATGTCTGGATGTTGCCAACCTGGGCCTCCTCCATAGCCACCCCATTGTGTAAAGGTCGCTCCGGCATCTTCAGACTTGAATAAATTTAAAAAGCCTACCATAAAAGCATCGGCATCAGAATCCGAAGCATCTAAAGCCATATTGTAAAACCCTTGATGATACTGTCCACCATCTGTTGGATATTTGTGGGTGTCATTAAACCAAAAAGTGACCAGGCAAGGATGAGCGCCAGCGTAAGGTGCGCCGGG
>JBGCDT010000216.1:0-7062 GCA_045105695.1 Saprospiraceae bacterium
ACTCACCCTCACTGGGACAGACAACCTAGTCCTGGTCGACTCCGGTGGTGTAGTCATCATCGAAGGAGATAAAAACGAAGCCTTCAACCTAGACGGCGGAAAAATAACCATCAACGGAGGGGACAATGAAATTTGGCTCAACGGCGCATCCAAAACCTACGTCTATGGTTTTGAGAATCAGATGTATTATTATCGAGTGGCTCAGTTATTTGAATATGGCGATGGAACTTATGTAGATGAGATCTGTGGGAATGTGGAAGTTGATTTTAGTAATGCTCCGGAAGGTGGTTGCCGGTAGAGAAAAGGTAAGCGGAGACAGGTAAAGGGAAGACAGGTTATGGGCACGTAAAAATTGGGTCAAAGGCTTTGATAGGAACAACCTTTGTAATCAACTTTCTGTAGCTTTGTATCGTTATACAGTTAAAATACTCCAATTATGAAAAAGACACATATAATTGCCATAGGAATGATAGCGGTCGCTATTGCTTTGCTGATTAGCCTCTCAGGCGATGTCAGTCAGTATTCTTCTTTTGCAAAAGCGGAAGCATCGGGTGAAGTGGTGAAAATCGCAGGACAGCTTGCTAAAGAGAAGGAAATGAAATACGATCCTCAGGTTGATCCAAACTATTTTAGCTTCCACTTAAAGGATACGGATGGCGCTGAACGCAAGGTTGTTTTGCTAGCTGCTAAGCCTCAGGATTTTGAAAAATCAGAGCAGATTGTTTTGACTGGGCAGATGAAGGATGAGGCTTTCGTAGCTACTGATATGTTGATGAAGTGTCCGTCGAAATATAAGGATGAGGAGGTTTATATTAAGAGTCAGCAGGCGGAGTTGTAGTTTGAGGGTCAATTGTCAGCACCAAGATTTACTAGATTATTAGATTAACAAGTTTTTCACGTAAATCGCGTTTGAGCAAATCCTGAAAATCCGGACCATCTTGAAAATCCTGGTTTAGACAGTAAGATGAGCGAGTTGGCGTAATTGTCAGCACCAAGATTTACTGGATTAGTAGATTAATAGGATTTTCACGTAAATCGCATTTGAGCAAATCCTGGAAATCCGGACCATCTTGAAAATCCTGGTTTACAGTGTAAGATGAGTGCGGTACTTCTTCTGCCCAAGTCCTCAATCCCCCAGCATCTCCAACATCCAAACCTTCTCCGTATTCTCCTCAGTCCGCTCCACCAATTTCCGTACAATAGCACGCTCTTCCCTATTGTGCGGCCCTAGAGCCACCATCTTCCGCGTCAGATCGATGATATTTTGATAAATTGTTTTATGATAGCCCATGACCTCTTTGCGATATAAGAATGTTCGGAAGCTAGATAACAATGAATCCAGCGCATCCCATTCTTCCGTTTCATAATAGATTTTGAGGAGCAATGTTTTAGAAGCGAGGTTTAAGTTTAGGTCATCGTATTCCACTAAACTAAGTAGCCTTAGTGCTTCGTCATATTCCTTTCGAGCGAAATGTAACTTAGAAAAGTTGTAACTAAAATGACTCTCTCGGTATTTTTCTGCAAGGAAAGGTTTGTACTGATGCAGGAAGTTTTCGGTCCATTCAAATTCTTTTAAAACCAGACTTGAAGTGATGATGTTTTTATAAGTGAATCTTGAAAGCTCTCCGTTTTGAATATAAAATTCGTGGGTCAAACCAAACTTGTACAGAGCAAAAATTTCTTTGATGTAATTGAGATGACCTTTGTTTATTTTCTTAACGGCATAGTTGATTGGAGCGAAGTAGAGCAGACTTAGTTCTTCCTTTGGAAATAGCGCGGCATGTTCCAGCAACTGCTCCACCATGTCGTAGAACCAATGTTCTTCGGCTTCCGGTAAGAGCGTGTGATAAGCTGCGTAGTAAATTTTTACAGTTGGAATTCGAAGCAGGTTTTCTTCTTCTATGTATTTTAATATGGCATCGGTTAGCCCTAATGAGTGATTGGTCTTTACCAGGTTTTGATGCGAAAGCATGTAACAACTTCGCATAAGTTTTTCGATAATAAAGCTGACTTCTAATGCTTCGTTGAGCGGAGCCATGTCTAGTTGTCGGTCTCTTTTTTTTCCAGCAGCAATTAAATGTTTCTCTGAAAGGATTTGATAATGCGTCTCAAAGTGCGTTCGATTTCGATAATCATTTTTTTCTAACAATACTTCTGCTTTTTGCAATTGCTGAGTAGCCAGGTCCTCCAGCTTCTTATCTTTTAAAGCTTTGGAAGTCAGAAGTTTCATTTCAACTTCATCCTGAACCAAATGATTGACGGCCAGAAATTGCTCCATCAATCGACAGAGGTGCGTGAGCACTTGTCTAAACTTTGCATCCTCATATTTCGTATCAGAGTAGCAATGCGCGTAGAGCAAATCTTTAGTCAACAATGCTTTTTTACGATGGTTTTCCAACAGATATTCGTACAATAACTGGGCATCTTCCCTGGCATTATGGAAGGGCGAACGGACAAATTTCTTGAAAGCACGACGCTCTGCCGCAGAAAATTGATCGAATAAGATATAAACTCTGCTTTTTATCATAGGGCAATTTAAAACGAGATTCCAACAAAATCAAGTTCAAGTACTCTATATTTCAAAAACGAAATTACAACAATGGCCTTTTTTTGTTTTTTTATAATCCTTTCGCTACCCTCATCTTTGTATCGGAAGAAAATTTTAAGTTAGGTTATTTGTTGTATCGGGAACTTAGCTATGTAAATAGTTGAAGTCCCGATACAAACTTTTTCTTCAAAACACGACGACCCTTGTACATGAAAAATATCTGTTTACAAATTCTACTCTGCTTAGGCTTGCTCCAAACTTGCCTTGCTCAGGATTGTATTCCAGACACACTCATACTCAGCACTCAACAAGAAATTGATGATTTCCCAACAAACTATCCAAGTTGCACCAATGTCCTTGGTACCATTATAATTTCCGCTCCTGACCTTACCGATCTGAACGGACTCGATCAATTGGTTACTATCGAAAAGGAACTGATCTTTTCTAACAATACATTTACAGACCTTTCAAATACTAGTTTACCCAACTTATCTAACCTAGGTTTTCCAAATAGTAAAATCACTTTCGTAAATAATCCTTTGCTGACCGACCTCACGGGTATCGGTGAATATCTAGATGGTAGATTCGATACCATTGCTATAGAAAACAATCCTGCGCTGACGGACATGAGTGGTTTCGATTCTGATGGAGACATCGAAAACAATTCAACACTCCGAATCGCAAATAACCCTCAACTCATTTCTCTGGAAGGTATGCAAAGCCTTCAAAGTGTGAACAGCAGTACTTTGCATATCACTGATAACCCCAATTTACTTTCTCTAGATGGCCTCAACAGTATTACAATCCTAGATGAACTTTTACTAACCAACAACATATCACTCAACGACCTTAGTGGTCTTTCTCAACTCACCACTTTCGACAAAGGATTAACCATTCAAAACTGTGAGTCATTAACCGATTTCCAAGGCTTAGAAAACCTGGCCTCTGTTCCTGATGGCCAATTTGTTATTGATGATAACAATAGTCTTACAAGTCTGAATGGACTTCAGAATCTAACCTCTGTCAATGATTTTTTCATTACCAATAACCCAAACCTCCTTTCTTTAGCTAACCTCAATGACCTAACGGCAGTAAATGAAAGTCTTATTATTTTTAATAATGCCGTATTACAAAACCTCAATGGTTTGGGAGGGGTTATTGCTTTGCAGCGAAATCTTAGGTTAGAGGATTTGCCTGTGTTAACCGACTTGCAAGGACTAAGTAATCTGGAATCCGTCAATAATAACTTCGTCATTGAAAACATCGCACTGAGCATTCCTGACCTAAGTGATTTTCAAAGTTTACAATTCATTGGTGGAAACCTGGAGTTAACTCAAACCGGGTTTACCACCCTGAATGGCCTCGAAAATATTGAAACCATAAATGGTCGTTTGTACATTCAGCAAAACGATGTGCTCGTCCATATGCAAGCCTTGTCTAACCTCACCAGTATTGGAGACAATCTGATCGCGCTTCGTTTCAATGACATCATTACTTCCCTGGATGGCCTCCAAAACATTGATCCGAATAGCATAGATTCGCTGAATCTGTTTTCCAATGATTTATTGGAATTCTGTTCTCAACAAAACATCTGTGCTTTCCTAGCGAATGGCGGTGGTTCACTAATCGACGATAACTTACCTGCCTCCACTTGTAGCGATGCCGTAAGTATTTCTGCCAACTGTTCGATTGTCGATCCAAAGATTGTAGGAACGATTTACATAGATGATGGAGATTGTATCAATGATGCTGAAACACCACTGAATGATGCCATCGTTCGTTTTGAGGATAGCGATGGGAGCTTCACTTATGCCACAAGTGACGTAGACGGAAAGTACGACATAACAGTTCCGGAAGGAACATACACTGTGTCCGTCATCAACTTCAGCGCAGACTGCTGGCAAATTTGTAATAACAATGTTAGCGTTACGGTCACGGATAATCAGCAGTTCGAACAAGACCTTGGTTTGAGTCCACTCATCCTATGCCCTAAACTAAATGTAGACATCTCAGGCGGAAGCCTAGTGCCTTGTGAACCAATCACATACAAAGTTAATTATTGCAATAATGGAACGATTGAAGCCACCAATGTCGAAGTAGATATTGAACTGGGAGAAGGCTTTAGTTTTACAGGGAGTAGCAATGTGGTGATTGCCATTTCTGGAAACACTTATACTTTGCAAGCCGCTGATGCAGCTGTCAATCAATGTCAGGAATTTGAATTGACAGCCATCTACGACCCCAGTTGTAATACTTTTGTTACGGGACAGACCGCTTGCATCACTGCAAGGATTCGCCCCAACGAATTTTGTTTACCGCCCTCCCCTACCTGGGATGAATCCAGTCTACGTGTAGAAGGCTTCTGTGATGGCGACAGTGTGCGATTTAATATCATCAATACAGGTCAGGCGATGACCTCCACTTCTGATTACATAATTATTGAAGATGACATTTTGATGTTGAATGGCAATTTCGATCTGCCTCCAAATGATACACTGTCAGTAGCTGTACCAGCCGCTGGAACAACCTTTAGAATAGAAACAGATCAGACTGATGGCCACCCTGGTTTTAGTCAACCGACTATTTCTGTAGAAGGCTGTGATCCAGATGGCGACAATATTTACAGCCTTGGTTTTTACAAACAATATCCACAGGATGACATTGATGCTTTTGTAGATATTGAATGTATGGAGGTTCTGGAAACTTTTTATGTAAATGAAAAAAACGCTGATCCTCTAGGAGCTACAGAAGAACATTGTTTACCGAAAGGTATTCCAATAGAATACACGATTCATTTTCAAAATACGGGAACTGCTGTCGTTTCTGAAGTTATAATTCAGGAGGAGCTCTCTCCTCTTTTGGATGTCGCAAGCCTTCAAGCTGGAGCCTCCAGTCATGACTATGATTTTGAATTGATTGATGATGGTCTGGTACAATTCACCTTTCCAGATATAAATCTACCAGACAGTACTACGGATGCAAAAGCCTCCAGAGGGTTCGTCAGTTTTAAAATTGGACAGCAAGTGGATCTGCCGACTGGTTCCCTAATTCAAAATCAAGCAGTAGTACTTTTCGATAGTATTCCTACGGTAGTGTATGACGAACAGGTTTTTCATATGGTTGAAGATTTCTATTGTATTGATACCGTTTGGGTTGGAACTAAAAATGTCTTTACCAATCAAGACCTACTAGAAGTATATCCAAATCCATTTAAAGACTTCACTATTTTCGAATGGAAAGACAAAGACAGAGCACCAAATGGCAACTTGCAAATCATAGATGTCGCTGGCAGAGTCATCCGAACGATGGCAATAAATGAAGAACAAACCATTTTCAAAAAAGATAAACTCAGCCCTGGCATTTATTTCTATGAATTACGGAATGAAGAAAATCTATTAATGAATACAGGTAAACTCATCATGTTTTAAACAAAAGGACATTTATATATAATAACTACGAAATCCTAAAGTCCGCTCTCGAAAGAAAAGTGGCACCCCATAGAAACACAAAGGATATAAAGCACTGCATATGAAGATCGGCTACCTGGGATAAGGTGGCTGATCTTTCTTTTTCAGGATGGTTGTGAAAACAGTGGTATAAACTACGGTCTGTCAGAACAACGACATGCCTACCATTATGTATTTATTTGATTAACTAGATCTACGAATCGTACTAACTTTGTGTTGCTTACTGGCAAGATTACTGATTAGTTAGACTTTCAGTAATTGCTCAGATTCCAAATAACTTTTATAATCAAATTGAACATTATGACAAAAAGACTTTTACTCTTCACAGTTGCCCTTTTCTCTTTCTTTTCGGTACAAGCTCAGGATGCACCTGAAGTTCAGAATAGCTTGATTTCTAAAATAACGGCTACCTGGTGTCCGCCTTGTGGAGGCTGGGGTTGGGATTTTTTCCATGAGTTGGAAGATGACAATAGTGATAAGGCATTGGTAATAGCTGTACATCACAGTAATAGCCAACTAGAAACTCCAACTTCTTCTGCGCTCACTGATAATTTTAATACCAATAGTCAGCCCCGATTCATATTTAATAATCAGGATCAAGGTGCACTGCCCAGCAATTCAGCAGATAAAAGAATTGATATCCAAAACATGGTGAATACAAACAACGCTTCCTCTCCTGTTGTCAATACCGGCTTGCAAGCTTTTCACGATATGGATAACAATACTATTACAGTTAAGACAAAATCGAAATTTTTCCAGGAAGCTGATGGTGAATATTACTTAGGTGTCTATGTAATTGAAGATGATGTTGAAGCACCTCAGGCACC
This sequence comes from Saprospiraceae bacterium, assembly GCA_045105695.1. GTDB lineage: Bacteria > Bacteroidota > Bacteroidia > Chitinophagales > Saprospiraceae > CALGLS01. Next base: position 6,843 of record JBGCDT010000216.1, read on the forward strand.
TTCCAATAATATTACAATGCACTCAAATGTATTGCGCACCGGTTTATCTACTGATCACTTCGGAGTTGCATTGGCCTCTGGAACGATAGCCGTTGATACAGAAACAGAACTAGAATTTTCAATCGACATCAATTCAGATTGGAACATGGAAAACGTCACCATGGCTTCTATCATTTGGAAATCAGAAAATGGCGCTTACACTTTCGTAAATACAAATAGC
>JBGCDT010000217.1:0-2525 GCA_045105695.1 Saprospiraceae bacterium
GTTGAGCGATAATACGATCTATAAAAAGTTGTTTTAAACATGGGTTTTCCCATAATCCATCCAGTGGAATTTCATCTGGTTCTACAAGATGGTGTACGGCACTGTAAGACCACTCCTTTAAAATGGAAAAAATAAGAGCTACAGCAGGATCATCGCTATCTATATTTTTAAGCATCAGCCAGATCGTTGGTAAAAATCTAAGGGTTAAATCTGCGCTTAAAATCGCGCTAGGATCTATAGGTCCTTCAAAAGCTTTGACTTTCTTTAAAACAGATTTTGAATTGAATCTAAACAAAATAAGGCTGGCAACTTGCCCCACAAATACCGCTGCCCAAACAGCAGCCTTAGAATTGAAAGGAGGCGCTTTAAAGGGATAATCCTTACATTCTCTTTGATATTCTAATTTTAAATAGTTTTCTAATTCGGCTACTTCTTTTGATTTATGAGGATACCATGTCTCGTTTAGAAACAATTGTTCCTGTTCCCTTAACTGAGTAATGGTGTATAATAAAGGATTACTTTGAAGCACTCTAGGTCGGTTACTTAAATATTGCTCTAAATTAAGCAGAAAATACGAGTCATTAACACTTGAAGTGGTTATTATGTAAGTAAGCGCATCGTCTTTTGTGTACTCGTTTAATTATCATGATCTAGCAATAGTAAAATCAACTGTAATATAATTCTTACACCTATTACATCTTATCAATACAGGAGTTCAATCATGAATTGAGATCAAAAAATTTATAAGAACAAAAAAACAGCCATCACTTATACATCGGTTTTATGCGGATTTAATCAGTGACCTCGAGCGGACAGAGTTCAAACTTTTTGAATGAAGAAATTTCGGTTATCATAAGATTTCACGAAAAGGACTCGCTTTGCGCATCCTTAAGAGCTCAGCTCTGAAAATAAGAAAAGTCTGAAAGAAATTTTGAGTAAACTCAATTTCTTTCAGACTATGTGTCTTTATTCGTGACCTCGACAGGACAAAGTTCAAACTTTTTAACAGATGATATTAATCTAATTATATCACAATCAATTAGTATGAAAGTAAGTCTTAAAATCTAATTTTCTTTCGTTTCTAACTTTTAGCTAACCACTCATAATACTCGTCCACTTATAATTGCTCAAAACTAAGAACAGATGGTAATGAGCCATATTCACTTGTAAATTAAGAAAAAATGTGCCAATCTTAATCAATTAATCCTGTGAGTGTCACATCGTACTCGGAGTCTGAAATTTTAGTAATATTAGATTCCCAGGTTACAGGATCTACAACGCCTTGTTGAGCCGTACTTATTCCGCTCAAAAAAGTAAAAAAGCTACAATTAAATTTTTCACATTAGTCTGTAAAAGTCTTGTCCTACTGTTATAGTAGAACAAGATTAGTGATAAGAGGTTTTTGAATTAGTCCATCACAAATTTAAATCCAGCAGTAATAATGCTAGAGCTAAACGTTGTATCTCTATCGTACTGATAGAATTTAATGTCTATGCTTTTTAAGCCCAATTTCCAGATGTGCGCTTTCGCAAAAATGTCTGTGTAAGAAACTCCAAAGCCAAATTGATTTGCACTGTACTCAGATAAGTCATAATCTGAAGTGTAAAACTCATCTGTTGACAAAGCACCTTCATAAGGCCTAAAGTAATCTGCTGCGGTTTGGTTATAGAATCGGTACGAAGGATAAAGCGTAAACTTATCTGTTATCTTAATAGGCACTTCTATACTTGCGGTATGCGATGTTATTCCCCAGTCATCATAATAATAGCGGTAAAAAGTACGTACTGTTAAGATTTCATTGAGATACCAGTTTAAGCGACCACCTGCAGCCACTTTAAATCGAGAATCTGGTAAGCGTTCTATAGCATCTGCCAGTTGGAAATTCTCAATAAAAGAGTCTGCAACATCTCCAAAATATACTCGCTGGAATGGTGTTGACAATAAACCTTGCTGCTGAACAAAATCAAGTGCTAAAGATCCTTGAACATTCTTGTGAAGAATTTGAGAGAATCCAAAACCTAGAGAATATGAATTACGTCCTTCATCTGCAAACTCAGTAAAAATCGGTGCATAATTTGCATTTCCAGCAATGGTGTTTTGAGTAAATAATCTGTTGTTCAATCCATTTCCTCCTTCGCCAAAAGGTCTTAACTCTGTAGGATAGATAGCATTCCAGGTATCTATATACATATTACCGTTTACACTTACTTCGGTATTTTTTTCATTGAAAAGCTTAGTATAACTACCTCCTAAACCTACAGAAAAATAATCATATTCTGAAGATACAGATAATTTGGCTGACCAGATATCATTTCTGTCGTTCGAACTGTGACTGTAACTTCCTGTTAGGTTTGCCCATAAATCTCCACTTGATGCACCAGAAGATGCCTGAAAAGGATCTGCTTGTTCACCTCCGTCAAAAGGTCCAACATTACTTGAAGAAGCAGAGGTGTATGCAGAAACTCCTGCATCAATTGTTAACACATCATCATCATTTAAAGGAATAGAAACCACAAATGTTCCTG
>JBGCDT010000218.1:0-7319 GCA_045105695.1 Saprospiraceae bacterium
AATTTTGACTCTTTTTATCTCCTCCTCCTTTTGGATCTTTATCTTTTGGATCCTTACTAGCTATTGGACTCGATAATTCTTCCAGCGTTGGCAGTATAAAATAATTACTTACTTTTATTGCCTGTGTTAGAGTTGGCAAATCTAATTTTCTAAGTCTACTGTTTAATATTGAATTTGCTAACGCAGCGGAAATTTGGGTCTTTTCTTTTTCCGTTGAATTTATGCTACCTGCTTGAGTTACTCCATCAGACGAATTAGTAATTTCCTGTTCAGATAATGTCGCTAATTTACTTTCTTCCTTTTTTAAACTAACATTAAACGCTGAGAAATTTCTGATTTCATCATTTTTTACTTCAATATTATTTATTGAAGTAATTTTATTATTTTCTTTTTTATTACTACTAGAAACAACTCCTGATTTAATAATTGTTTTATTTTCTCGTCTACGGCCCTCTTCAATTCCTTTAATAGAATTAATTAAATTTTTATTTTCAGAAATACTTGAAGGTAGATTTATTGAATTATTATTTAAATCACTATCTACAATTTCATCACTATTAAAACTATTGACTTTTGCATCCGTTTTTTCGATTAAATCCTCTTCATCCTTAGTTAAGTTCTGTTCTGTAGTATTTCTAAAACTATTGTTAGTACTATTTTCTATTTTTTTATTTTCTTTTTCAATAATTTCTATTTCTATATTTTCAGCTGCTACAATTTCACCTTCAATCTCACCATTCATAACATAAAAAAACAAACCCGTAGTTAGCGCTAAAATCCCACCAAAGAACAGCCAAAACACAAACTCCTTACGGTCTTTATCCTTCTCATTAATAGCATCCACTTCTGGCTCTATCGCCGCCCAGATAGCATCAATATCCACGTCCTGCTTTTGCTCGTGGCTTTCTTTTTTTAACCTATTTTTAAATCCATCCCATTTCATGCTGAGGTACGTTTTTGATGATGAGCAGTTGTTAAATATTGTTGTAGTAACTTCTTAGCCCTTGTTAATTGTGAGCGGGAAGCACTTTCTGTGATGTGTAATAAATCTGAGATTTCTCTGTGTGAATAACCTTCGATTATATATAAATTAAACACCGTTTGGTAACCAATGGGTAGCGCATCAATGTGTCGCTGTATTTCTTCTAAACCTAAGTAATTAAAAATTTCTGGTGCTATCGACGAATCCAAATGGTGATCACTGAGTTCTATTTCTTTCTTTATTTTTACTTTATCCAATGCTGTAAAAGCACAACGAACGGCAATTCTTCTCATCCAGTTTTCAAAAGAACCCGTAGCTTTATATTTCTTTAAATATTTAAAAACACGAATTAAGGTTTCCTGTAAAACATCCTTTGCCGTTGCTTCATCTCGAACATATCTCCGACAGGCCGCCATCAGCATCGGGGAGTAGCGTCTGACCAATTCGTATTGACTGGCCTTGACTCCCTTTTGACAATTTTCTATCAGTTGTTTTTCAGAAAGCAAATGTATTGGTTTTTATTTTTCTGTCTTTTTTAAAAAAATAAAAATAATCATGAAGCGACCGAAAGTGGTCACCTCATGATTGTTGGAAAATATAATTAGAGTGTTAAATCAAAAGTAACAACTACTGTTACTATATTTCCAGCATTATCAGCAAATTCTCCTGATGCCTCTCCTACCAATTTAGTATCGTACTGAGTAACGTCGAAGTTTTCGAAACCGATTTGATTTACAGGAGATAATTCCCAACCAACAGACGAATCCCAGATACCTTCACAGTAATTAGAATTAGCATAGTCTCCTGTTGTAACTCCAACAAATCCCAGGTATATAAAGTCATTACCAGTCGGACCAAAGTCTACGGCGATGTCTGTTCCTGTAGAATTAGCCGTAACTTCTACTGCTACGTAGGCCTGAGTTTGACTACCAACTGTTATCATTAATACATCAGTTACTACGTTTCCGCAAGTACTCAGCGTTCCTAAATCTGTCGCTACATTTCCTGGAGCAGTTACAGGAGACCCTGATTCCAATTCATCCAGATTAATTCCAGTTACAGTTACATCATCAGCAGAACCACAAGTTGAGAAAGAGAAATTAAAGTCTGCACCTGTATAGTGATAGAATATACCAGCACTGGTTTCTACGGTTATCAATCCATTTGTAACAGGATTGTTATCGCAGTCTACCAATGATCCAGAAATAGTCGTTGAATTAACTGTGCTTCCTGTTGCTGTAATTGTTTCTGACGCATCAGCTGCATAAGGTCCAATCTGTGTGGTATACAATACTTCACCGCACAAGCCAATTACCTCAAGTACTAAATCTTCATTAGCGGGTACTGCTCCAGAAACGTTACCATTTTCATCTGTCCAGCCAGAGCCACTGCTCATTTCTCCAGAGCCACCAACAGTCAAAGTAACGAGGTAATTAGTCAAAGGATCGCCATTATTATCTACTAGATTCAAATCCAAAATCACATAATCCATCGGCACATCACAATTCCAGAAAGAGAAGTGGCTCACCTCTCCTACATAAGCACCATTTTGCAAAGTAGCTGAAGACTCTTCTACCCACAATCCATGCTCTTCATTGTAAGACCACAATGGAATGGTAGCAGGTGCATTGCCCAATAATTCCGCAGGCACAGGCATGCTAATCGTAGCAGTTTTTCCAGCAGCGATATTCAGTGCTTCGCCATTATCAGCTTGTAGTTCTACGGCAATCATACCGTAAGTTGCCAAGGCACGTTCTTCTACCTCAGCATTAATTCCTTGAAGGTTACCAGGCATTTGATCCAAAGTTGCAACCAATGCAGGGTCCATCCACTTCATAGCTACTTCTACCGTACCTGAGTAATCTGCACCAGCTTCCGTGCGTATACTGTTAGCATCGAAAGTAACGCTGGCACCTCCGTCAGCAGTTACCGTTCCACCATCACTTGTGTTGAAGGAGTCGTCAAAGCTCTTGGTTAGCAATTGAATTTTCACTCGGTTGTTTTCTCCAGCTTTTGGGAAAAATCTTCTGCTCCCTTCGAAGTAGCCTTCTTTCTCTACTTTTACTAAAGTTCCAAGTGCGTTCAGTGTTTCGTTGTTGATGAAGAAGTGTCCGTAATCATCAGTCGTCGTCGTTTCATTGTTCAAGCTCACCACTGCGCTAGGGACAGGTTCTCCCGCTTCGTTGATAATCTGTCCGGTTATACTACCGACGATGCTTTCAACTGGAGGCTCGTAGTTTTCGATACTTGGCCCTGGGAGTGGAAGTGGGTCTATGGTTACTTCATTGGTATCTTTCCGACAGGAAGAGAATACAAGTAATACTAGTAAGGCAAATAATCCTATGTTTTTCATTTTTACTTTTTTTTAATCTTTTGAAATTGAGTTTCTAAATGTTGAAACAGTTGGATAAAACCTAATTAACTTCCGCGGAGCTTGGGGTTTTCACCCTTGTTTCAACCGCCTAACCACAGTATCTAAGGATTCGCTGCGTGGAGTTGAAAACTTTTTAATAAAAAAAAAGTAAAATAAGAATGAAAAGGTTTTTGATTGTGAATCTGATCTCTCTGAGGTAACAGAAGCTAGTTTATTGAGCAAAAACTATATCTTCCCTACGACACCAATCCCAATCTGAAAGATGAAGTCATTTCTATCCGTACCAAAGAAGCCAGCATCTACTCCGAATTGAAAGTCCTTTCCGAAAAGCACCCCCACGTTTCCTCCGAAGAAACTAGAAGCTGCATTATCGGTAACAGTGATATCGAATACGTCGTCGTTAAAATAAATATACCTTGGAGAAAGGTAAAGGCTTAGATTTTCCTTGGGATGGTAAGAAGCATAAAGTGGTACGTGCAAGTTGAAATTCGCTCCATTGCGATCATCATCCGTTTCCACTCTCAGCAGCGCACTTCCTACACCTGCACCAATAGCAAATGCAGTCTTAGATTCCTTATCACCCGCAAGTTGATATTTTAGATCAAAAAGAGCGGCTCCAAAATTAGACATTCTGAGGCCTAGATCCAGTTTTTCCACAACGCCATAGCGGACACCGACTTCTAAAAGTGGAATACCGCCATCTCCTTCTCCAACCCCCATCACGTTAGCAGAAGCAGATAAGGCTACTTGGTTCTTTTCTAAGGTCTTTCCAGTTTGAAAACCAGAGAGGGAAACACAGCTAGAGGAAAGGATCAGGATTAGATTGACAAGAATCAGAGCGAAGAAGTGCGTAATTTTCATTGTTGGTTACTTGGCTTTGTTAGTAATGCTACAAATGTAATGATTATCATTTAGGGGGGAGCAATAGTTTTTTGATAGCAATCAGTAGTCTGTCCTTAAGATTAACCGTTGGAGCTAAATACATTGACTTACATCACCCAATCAGTACTTTCCAATGACAGGAAGATTGAAACTACAATCATGGCCCTTCTTTTGTTTAACTAATAAATTAAGAATTTCCGTCATGAGTTGTTAATCAGACCAAGGAAAAGCTCCTTTGATCAACAGAATATGACGTTTAGTAACTCGATTATAAGTGACAAAGAAAACATTCACTAAAGGAAGATTTAAACCTTTTCTTTTTAAGAGCAACTCTATCCCTATAGTTTTGCTGTTTTCTATGTCCGGTCTGTTTGTTTTCCATTTCTTGACTGCTACCATTGAGTTTGCCTTAGGAAAGAACACAGCCGCTGCTTCTCTGACCATCAATAAATCGTCAAGTGTCGGTTCTGTCCTCAGTGGCGAGACCTTTTCCTACACCATACAATACAGCTGCGCAAGTCTGACAGAAGATTGTATAGGTACAGTCATCACTGACCCACTACCACCCGAGTTAGAATTCGTTGGTGTCTTCGGTTCTGCTCATACCACTAATGAAACCTACAATTCAGGAACGCATACCGTTACTTTTGACTTCATAGACCCGCTAACATCTGGTACTACCGGACAGGTTACTATAAACGTCCGTTTTCCAAATGGAACAACAGCGAATAACACTATAGCTAACAATACTGCTACAATTAGTGCTAGCAACGCGAGTAGTGTTTCTTCCTCCGCTTCAGTAACTGCAATCGCTAACAACAGATTGACTGCATCAAAATATTTCAATGGAGGAGGACTAGACGATTATACCGCTTACGGTATTGAGATTTGCAATAATTCTTTTTATGGAAATGTAGTGAATGGCACTTTGAATATTTCTAATATTACTGTAGTTGATACACTACCTCCTGGAGCTACTTTCATATCTGCTTTGAGTGGAGGAACTTATGATCCGATAGAAAACACAGTTACCTGGACGGTCCCTTCCGTTGACCTAGGAGAATGCTTTTGGGCTGAATATTTTGTAGAGCTACCTTCTTCCCTTTACAATGTGAATGATGTAATTAGTACTGGAGGTCTCGCACAATACTACCCTGTTGGAATGACGGAGCAAACTGAATATGTGACACTTAGCCATTTGATTTATGGGCCCTACCCAGAAGGATATGTGGGCAAAAATTCAGGATGGGATTCTGTAAATGCAGGACTGGGAGGTGGTGAGTATCGTATTGAATTTACGAATTCCAGTAACGTTAGTATCGCAGATTTTTATCTAGAAGATACCATCCCAGATGAAATAATAGTTACTGAATTTAGAACAGGAGGCTTCTATCACAATTCAGGAGAAGCCAACATGTTCAAAACGGTTTCCTACACGACTAATTTAAATAATACGCTAACATCTACACCTTCAGGGACAACTTCTCTTCATGATAATGAAGTCGTAGACGTTTCCACTTTGGGTCTTGCAGCTAACGAATACATTACTAAAATACGATGGGATTTTGGTCCAGACACCTTCCGAGTAGCTGCTGGGACTTATGATCCAATTATCATTGATTTTGATGTCAGAGCAGACGCAACTCCTGGAGATGCTATCAACTGCCTTACAGGAGGAGGTTCTAATATCGCTAACTATAACATCTTTGGTTCTCCTTGTGATACCTTCGAAGTAACCGCTCCACTGACTTCCTTCCGACCTGGCACACTCAAACAGTACGCCTCAGCTACTTGTAGTGGCTGTTGGGTCACTGAGGTTTCAGGAGATTGGTTTAGTGTGGGGGATACGGTGCAGATGCGACTTCGGGTAAGAAATAGTTCTTCTTCTGCAAGTAATATTGACGACCCTTCCGTTGTCGATCTATTGCCGGAAGGCTTAGAATACGTAGCAAATTCCTGGACTTATGATGCTCGCTCCACAGGACATAGCACTCCTGTATTTAGTTATCAATCCAACTTTAACAGCACAGGTCGGGAACTCCTGAAGTGGGAGTGGCCAGGAACAGCATTGGCCCCTGATGAATTTATGAATGTCAGCTTCGAAGTTATCATTACCAATGAATCTACTCCAGGTGAAAATTCACTCGTCAATGAATATCACTTTTTACAATATAGTGGAAACTTCTGTAGTCATAATGGAGGTAACGGAGGAAGAGCAATAGACATCTATGATCTAGACGAAGATGGAGATACCGCTGAAGAGTTCTGCTATGGTTTTTCTTCAATAGACATCTTGGCTAACCCTTCTTTGTCTTCTGAGAAACTGATAAAAGGTCAACTGGATACAGATTGGACAAAGTACCCAGAAATAGGTCATACTGACCCTGGCGGCTTATCTGATTATAAATTACAAATTTGGAATTCTGGAAATGTAGACATGACTGATGTTGTCGTGATAGATATACTTCCGTTTGTAGGAGATGTCGGGGTTATTGATCCGAGTACGAGAAATTCGAGATGGCGACCTAATTTAATTGATACCGTAGCAGCTCCTCCAGGCGTAACGATTTACTACAGTATAGAAAGCAATCCTTGTAGAGATACAGAAGGCATAGACCCTAGTGGTCCTGTAGGTTGTGTTGCCCCAAACTGGTCTACAACTCCTCCCGCAGACATCACAACGGTACAAGCCTTAAAATTTGATTTTGGAAGTACGGTTCTCTCCGCTAATGATACGCTTAGTTTAGAATGGCCGATGCGCGCGCCGATTACTGCACTAGGAACTATAGGTAGCATACCCGACACCATAGCTTGGAGTTCCTTCGGTTACATCGCAGAGCGAGCGGACAACGGCGATCCCCTACTCCCTTCTGAGCCCGTAAAAGTTGGAATGACCATGATGCCTTTGGTCCCAGGCGTCATAGGAGATTTCGTTTGGGAAGATACAGATGAGGATGGCATTCAGGATAGTGGAGAAACAGGTCTCAATGGCGTACGTGTAGATTTGTACAAGGACATGGGAGACGGACTTACAAATCCCGCTAGTGATTCTTTAGTGAGTTTTACCATCACACTCGACGG
>JBGCDT010000219.1:0-8125 GCA_045105695.1 Saprospiraceae bacterium
GCAATCATTTTTTAGTCTCAGTAACTACTTTTACCTTGGCAAAGTCTTTGGGCGTTTTCAAACGTCCTCAAATCCCTGATTTGAACGATGAAATCGCAAGACTTTGACCTCCTCTAATAATGTCTACAATAAAAAACGGAGAAACTCCTTTGTAAAGATCTCTTTCTCGACAACAAGAAAGGGTTTTTCAGCCCGTTTTGATCAATTGTAGACAACGTAAGTATAAGAGGAATAATTCCCGTTATACTACAAATTACAGCGTATAACAGGAACTGTTCCTGAAATAAGCCCTATCTCCAAACCAGAACCCCAATAAAAATTTTTCGGTTTTTTTTAAATTCTAGCTTTTCAATTCCGAAGATAAGCATCCATGAAGATATTTCAAAAATAAATTGTGACTTTAGGTGAATAAGTAAAGCCATTTCAAACCCATTAAAGATTCAACTGCCCACGTTCAAAATAGGCTATATGCTGCATCATATCCTTAAAGATGCGTGCATTACATCGTTCTCTTAGGCTAGGAATAATTATTACAACAAGTTGAAACACTCGTCGTTCGATGAAAGAATGAAAAATAGAATTTTATAGTATGCGCGTCTGAAGAATCAACAATCCCTTCATAATCTCCTCAGTTGAGACCAAAAAAGCTTGTTTTGTTCCTGTTATTCGCTCCAGGGAGGGAATAAGCGGAACTTACAGCCCGCCAATAGTATAATAGCTTAGACGCTGAAACCCCTGAAAAACCCCTATTTGAACAATACCCGCTTGTTCAACACCTTCTCGCCTTCAGCGATTCTCAAGAAATACATTCCGCTCGATAAATCTCCTCGTTCTACTACAATCCGCTGAGATTTTTGTCCTCCTTGCTGATTATATACGTTTTGAATGATTCTACCCGTAACATCCAATAAATCAACTACCACCCGATCACCATTTAAATTATTCATTTCAACGGTCAACTCATCAGTCGCTGGGTTAGGATAAATAGATACTAAAGCCGAGAATATATTTTCATCTACAGAGATCACATCCAATCCACCAATGTTGATCGCATCCAAGTAAATGTTATTTCCTCCTCTACCCGAGAATTCAAATTTCACTCTAAAACTACTGGTCATCCACTCCGGATCATCTACAATAAAGGTATTCTCTGCCCATTCTCCTGTGTCCGGAACAAATGTATTGTTCTGCGGTTCAGCAGTAGGTAAATCAGTCATTCCTCTATGTACTTCCTTCAATGACCAAGTTTGGCCGCAATCTTTAGAAATTAAAACTTTCAATCGATCGTCTGTTTCTTCTAATTTTTGAGCAAAAGCCCACTTGTAATTCACTACAATCTCTGTGTTGGCACTCATATCAAAAGTACCTGAGATGATTTCATCAATAGCATCATACACCGTCACAAAACGATTTCTAATTCTCAAACACTCATCTCCTTCATAGGAAGCTGAACTCGTGGTTTCCCATTCTTCATCTCCATTGACGTTGTAATTCGCCCAAACTTCTTCCTGTAAGCCATTTTCAAAACTCTCTACCAATTCATCTCCTAAGACATCTCCGGGTAAAATAGTAACGACATTATTTTCAATAGTATTGACAAAATTAACTCCGTCTCCTACCATCAAACTTACAGTGTAAGATCCCTCTTCATCATACGCATGTTTGATGTTTTGCATCTCATCTGGATCTGTTCCCGTTACTATCGTTCCATCTCCAAAATTCCATTCCCATGACGTTATACCGTGGTAAGAGTCATCCGTAAATGTAATGGAATCGCCTTCACATACCTCGTTTCGGTTGGTATAAAATATGGCTTGACATACCAGCTCTTCTTCTAGAAAAACCCCAGTCGCGATTAGATTTTCTTCAGACCATAGGTTATTTCTATCTGCTATGGTAGACTCCGCAGCAGCTCTCATTCTGTCTCGCTGACCTTGAGTAAACATATACCGACAAGAAGTATATTCCATGTGGTTGTTGATGTTGTCTAATGAACCACAAGTCTCTGCCAAAATATTACACCCACCAGAAGTTCCTGTGGTCAAGGGTGTGTCGGCTACATTGTCATCCATAAAACAATTATCTGGTTCGCCAGGACTGTTTCCACCGCCCCAGGTATGCATTAAATTCAACCAATGTCCGCACTCATGTGTCAGTGTTGCTGCCCGTCCAGGAGAACTCGTTCCGATGCCTCCCGTATAATCGCTTCGCATTACAATACCATCTTCATCTTCCATCCAAGGCGAATCTACCGTTGAAGGTAAAAAAGTCCACCCTGCTGCTGTTCCAGATTCTGCTACTACCCATACGTTCATGTAACTCTCACGCGGCCAATAGATCAAACTCTTCAGTTCATCGTTAAAACCATCGTAAGTTAAAACACTTTGTACTCTATTGATTCCTTTGGTGCAATCGCCATCAGGATCAATTTGAGCCAACCTAAATTCGATCATGATATCCGCCGCTATGTCTTGAAATACATCTGGCGCATTGGCGATATCTTCGTTTAACAAACGAAAATCGGTATTCAAAAACTCAATAGCACTGTATACTTGTTCGTCTGAGATATTCTCAGAACCACCGTTGTGAACGATATGAAAAACCACCGGAATGATATACACCTCATCAGAACCACGACTTTTCGCCGCTCGCTGTGCTGTTTCTTCCTCCAACTGTTCCGCTGCTTTCTCGATATTCTTTTTGAGAAATGGGTATTTCATCATCAACTTATGTGTTTGCTCCGTGTGAGCACAAGGCGTTACTTCTTGATTTTGTGCCCAAACAATGGTTGGCATCAATAGCGCGAAAAGCATCCAAATTTTCTTCATTTCTTTCTTTTTCCTTCTGAATGAAATCAAAACAACATCGTTCTAATTCCTCTTGGTTTTGTGTATATATTTACAATATTAAACCCTTTTCCCCTAAAGAGGGGTTTGTAAATTAACAGTAAATAGTACTTTTAAGCCCAAATTTTAGTCCAAGTCTATGATCGAGATACAAAATTATATCAATGGTGAAATGGTTCCTCCAGTGGATGGAAAACATGTTGACAACATCAATCCTGCGACAGGAAAAGTCTTTTCTACCTTGCCCGATTCAGGAGAAGAAGACGTAAATCTAGCGGTTAACGCGGCTTTAGCGGCCTTCGAAGGTTGGTCCAACACTCCGTACATGGAACGTTCAAAAATCATGGTAAAATTGGCCGATTTGATTGCTGAAAATCATGAAAAATTAGCGCAAGCGGAAAGCATTGACAATGGGAAACCTATTAGCTTGGCAAGGGCAGTTGATATCCCAAGAGCAGAAAGCAATATTCGCTTTTTCGCTACGGCAATCAAACATTTCAGTTCGGAAGCCCACATCATGGAAAATAAGGTGATCAACTATACCCATAGGAAACCTATTGGCGTGGTAGGCTGCATCTCTCCTTGGAATTTGCCTTTGTATTTATTTACTTGGAAAATAGCTCCGGCCATTGCTTCAGGAAATTGTGTAGTGGCGAAACCTTCAGAAATAACACCCCTTACAGCGTATTACTTAAGTGAACTCTGCATCGAAGCAGGGTTGCCTAAAGGCGTTTTAAATATCGTACATGGTCTCGGCCATCACGCAGGAAAAGAGATTGTTGAACACCCAAAAGTGAAGGCCATTTCATTTACCGGAGGTACACAAACAGGAGCCACCATTGCTGCATTTGCTGCCCCGAAATTCAAGAAATTGTCGTTAGAATTAGGTGGTAAAAACCCCAACATCATCTTTGCAGATTGTGATTTTGATAAAATGATGTCTACTACCCTGCGTTCTTCTTTCGCCAATCAAGGTCAAATTTGTCTTTGTGGATCGAGAATCTTCGTAGAGCGATCTATTTACGACAAGTTCAAAACAACCTTCGTAGAAAAGGTAAGTCGCATGAAAGTTGGAAATCCATTGGACGATAAAACAAAAACAGGCGCAGTAGTTTCTGAACCCCACATGAATAAGGTGCTTTCCTACATCGATTTAGCGAAAGAAGAAGGCGGAAAGATATTGTGCGGTGGCGAACGAGTGCACCTGGAGGGCGAAAACGCCGGAGGATTTTATATCCAACCTACGGTCATTGAAGGGTTAGACTATCGATGTCGTACCAATCAGGAAGAAATTTTCGGACCAGTAGTGACCATCACTCCTTTTGATACCGATGAGGAAGCGTTGATGATGGCGAACAGCACAGAATATGGATTAGCGGCTACGGTTTGGACCGAAGGATTGACCCGTGCTCATAAAATGGCCAACCAATTAGAATCGGGTATCGTTTGGGTAAATTGCTGGTTGCTGCGTGATTTAAGAACGCCCTTTGGTGGTGTAAAAAACTCTGGAGTGGGTCGCGAAGGTGGTTTTGAAGCTTTACGGTTCTTCACAGAACCTCAAAATGTATGCATAGAACTTTAATTCAAAAATTGCGTAAATAGCCTATAAATAAAGGAAAGATGGGATAATGTTTGTCCCAATCCAAGGAATTTGGTACTTTTGCCGCCCTTTTAAATCGCAAGGATGCGTGTTATCCTTCTGATTTTTAATGGAATTGACTATTAAAATTTTGATTATGAAAGTAGAACTTATTGAAAAGTTCAAGACCCTATTACAGACGGAAGACATCGCATCGATCAAGCATGACGTGAGAGATTTGATGAGCCAGTACAATTCAGAAACTGCTAAAGAGAAACAACTTCAAGCGGAGGAATGGAAGAAAAAACAAGAAGCGCCAGTGGCGGAAGAAGTCGCTGAGACTTCGGAATCTGTGGTAGAAGGGGCACCAGAAACCGTGGAGGAAAATGCTGTAGAAGCTTCAGAAGAAGCGTCTGAACCAGAAGTTTTTGAATTTGTTCCCAATACCCTGGATGAGACGTTAGAGACTTTGTTTGTTGATTATAAAGAGCGTGTGAAAGAACACGGTAAGATGATCGCTGCAGAACAAAAGAAAAACTTAGATCAAAAGACTGAAATTCTTGCAAAGCTGGATGCTTTAATCAAGGACGAAGAAAATATAGGTAAAGCTTTTGCTTCATTTAATGAGCTCAATGATGAGTGGAATGGAGTAGGAAATGTACCGGGAGATAAATGGCAAGAACTTCAAGATGAATATCGTCGTTTGAGAGATTTATTCTTCTACAATATCAATATTTACAAGCAGCTGCAGGAAAATGATCTCTTGAGAAATGAAAAAGAGAAAGTAGCCTTGATCGAACGCTTGAAAGAAATAAAAGCGATAGAATCGATTCGAGAAACGGATCAAAAACTGAGAGAATTACGAAGAGAATGGGATCTTATCGGTCCGGTAACTCAAGAAAATTATAAATCTCTAGGGGATGACTTTTTTGGAATGTACAAAGAGATCATCGAACGTGTTCAAAAGCACTACGATGGACTTCGTGAAGAACAAGAAGCGAATTTAGAGAAGAAGAAAGAAACAGTTGTAAAATTGAAAGAAATTTTAGACTTGGAAATTACTCAGCATCCAACTTGGGTGAAGAAAACGGAAGATGTGATTGCCATTCAAAAAGAATGGAAAGAAATTGGATTCGGTCCAAAGAAAGAGAACGAAGAAGTATGGCAAGAATTTCGTGGATTGTGTGACTTGTTTTTTGAGAAAAAACAACAATTCTACAACCAACGATCAGAAAAGCAAGAAGAGGCGAAAGCCAAAAAGGCGAAGATTGCCGAAGAAGCGAAACAATGGGTGGAAAGTACCGATTGGAAGACAGCTACCGATGCTTTAATCCGTCTACAAAGTGAATGGAAATCTGCGGGTACTACTTTTCAAAAAGAGGAACAGAAATTATGGTCTTCTTTTAGAACCGCTTGCGATAAGTTTTTCGACCGTAAAAAAGAGTACTTCAAAAATCAAGATTCTATTCAAGACGAAAATCTTAAAGCTAAACTTGCCTTAGTGGCAGAGATTGAAGCTTATACTATCGTAGGAAATAGAAACGATGATTTAGAAAACCTAAGAGCTTTTTCAAACCGTTGGAAAGAGATTGGATATGTGCCTAAAAAAGCGCTTCAATCCTCTTATAAAAAGTACAACGACGCTTTGGACGGTAAATACTCCGAGCTGAAATTACAGCAAGGAGAGAAGTCTGTAAATAGATACAAAGGTAGAATCGCTTCATTAAAAGAAAGTCCAAACAGCAACAACGATATTCGTAGAGAAAAGAAATTGCTGTATGATAAAGTCGACCGGTTAAAAGAACGTGTGATTCAGTATGAAAACAACATGAACTTCTTCTCCGGTGGAGGAGCAGAAAAAATGCGTGCTGAAGTTCAACGTAAAGTGGATGCTTCTAAACGAGAAATCGAAGAAATTAAAGAAAAACTGAAGTTATTTCAGGAAGATTAATCTGTTTGCGCTTTACTTAAAGCCCATTGGTGAAAATCAAAATATTCAAATGCTCTCACTTCGAAAGGATCCTCTTTTAGTGGGAGCATTTCTTTTTCTAGTTGACTAAACAGCTCTTCCTCCGTAAGGTCTTGTCTTTTCTTTAATAAATCTTTTACAAACTGTAAGAAAATCGTCTCTACCTTATATACCTTATGGCGAGTCTCTAGATATCGCTCCGTTGATCTCAAGGTGTAGGGCAACAAACTTTTATTGTCCAACTCCACATGAATAACCAGATTAAACAATTGCGCCATGCAATGAATATTTCTCGTTTCAGCTATATCAATGTAGTTTAACAACTGATTGATCCATTTTAATGCTTCATTAAAATTCTCTTGAGCAAAATGCAAATTAGCAATAGAAAAATAGAAAAATGCCTTTCTCACAGAACTCAGCTTCTTATCGTATTTTACTAATCCTTCCTCAATTTCTGGGATTAAAGCAATGCCTTTTTCAAACTCCCCTGCTTCGTTAAATAGATTCAATTCTGCACTTTTAACGATAGAAAATAAACGCATCTCGCGATCTTCATTCATATCCAATTCTAGCTTTTCTGGCATCTTCTTCAATCGAGTCAAATAATCGAAAGCTTCCTCTTTTTTACCGAGGTTACTCGCTATATGAATGGCATTAGTCAATACAGAAAGGTAAATGTTCGGCTCCTCTTTAAACAAATGTGGCTTATCTTCTATAAGCTTGATGTTGTCTACCAAAAAATCATATGACTTTTTATAATCACCTACTCCAAAGTAATAGGCACTGTAGATGTGATTATATAAATACAGATTTTCGCCATACATGTTAGGCTCCTTATTCTTAATAGTGAGGTCATCAATAATCTTCTTGAACCGCTTCAGTTCTTCTTTTGATCTTATTTTCCCTTTGGAATATAAATTCTTAAATACCAAGCTTTTCGCATGCCAAAGGTTGTTATAGATTTGAATTTTTTGGGTTAAATTCTTATCCGTTTCTACTGCCTTCTCCAAGTCTTTTTTCGAAATCCCTTCATAGTTGTCTTTTTCCATGATTCGCTTCTCCCATTTCCCTATTTCAATGAGAGTAGTAGCCTTCTCATATTTAAGAGCGACCTTTTTTATACTCTTCAAGACTTTTAGACTTTGATCGTATAGTGACTTATTATAGAGTATTTCCGCATGATGCATCTGTCTTTTGAGCTGTGCTTCTAAAGAACTATTGGAATGATAAGAATCAAGGCTTCTCAACACTGAAGCATAGAGTCTACTTTTAGCAATAGAGAAGCGATTTATAAAGGCTTCATTCTTGAATTTCTTCAAGATCTTTTCTTCATCATATTCCTCTTGTTTGTCTATAGCATCAAAGAGTATTTGATAATTATTCTTTTCTCCAATTACGTGCCTGGACGAGAATACTTTGAAGTATCTTTTCTCTGGCTTACTTAATGATTTTATCAAACGAAAGAGACTATCTGAAGCTTTATTAGACATGTGTTTAGTATTAGGGATTAATAACTCCTTGAAATGTAATTAATAAATACCAACAAACAAAAAATATCAGTTGAAAGGTGGCGGAATTTTATACGGGTCTAGGTTGTGATTATGAAGGATGAATTAAAAAACAATATAAGATCGTTTTATATCGCTCCTTGGGAGCTATTAAAATATCGCCACGCTGTGGCTTGATGAAGAGTAAACACCTAAAATTTTCTATTTCTTCACATGAAAAGGA
>JBGCDT010000220.1:0-23293 GCA_045105695.1 Saprospiraceae bacterium
TAAAATTAAAATTAAAATTAAAAAATCCTTCTGACGTGCTTCTAGATTTGCGACCTGGTGCAGAAGGGAAGAGCGAAAGCAATAGCTCGAAAATCGGAGGATTAGGAATCTATGTTTAGTAGATTTGTGATACGGAGCGAACAGAGTGACTGTAAATTTGATCTCATATCAATTATTATCTTTTGCCTTTTACGGTCCTAGAGATCCCAGAAATTTTAATAATTCTTTCGGAGATAAATAATAAAATTTTTGTTCTATAGCCTTCAGTCTTACTCTGGTCTCATTTAACTCTTTGATGAGAGGTATAACATGAATTCTATCAATTTCTATACGTCTGTTGTCGTGTAGTACTAACCAATTACCTAAGTATTCTATTGCTTCAGGTTCATTTAGTTGGTCTCTAATATTTGTTGTATTAATGTTTAGGTAGGAGATTTCGTCTTTTGTAATAAATACTGTTTTCCACCTTTTGATCATCCAACTGATTGATAGACTCATCCAACCTGAGAATAATAAACTTAAGGTAATTATCGACCATACTTCTGAGGCATTCTGAGCTGTTATAAGAATTGAGACAACTCCAAAAATCAATACTCCAGATGAAAATGCATTCAGCCACTTGTTTATTTTTCTGATGATTTTAAACTCCACTGAATTATTTTTTTTTGGTAAAATATAACGGATCAATCATTCTTGACGGAGGCTATCGCATTGATAAGCGACTCTGGTAGGGGCGTATGGACTTAGGTTTAGTGATTTTTCATTTAAGTAAATTCATCAAATTCCATTCTTGATTATTGTGTCCAGCTTCTATGCCACCTTGGATGCTTAATATCATATCTCTTGGACTTCTACCGTGATAATTTTTTGTATCAAGTGAAGCTCCATGAGTAATCAATAATTCGAGTATGGTTTTGATCCCTTCATCTCCTCTATAGTTCATCACTCCTTTCCATAACGGAGTATTTTCATTCTTATCTTGCAGGTCAACAGTTGCACCGGTTTCAATTAAATATTCAGTTATTAGAATTGAATTAGAAATGACAGATAAATGTAAAGGGGCCATTTGTTGGGTCCTTTTATTTCCGACATGATCTAAATTAATATGGTTTTTAACACATAGTTTCAAGAATTTAATGGAATCCATTTTTAAATCTCTATGATTAAGAATAAAAAAAGATAAGATATTTTCATTTCCATAACCTTCTGTCGCATTAATGTTCAATCCATCATTTACTAATTGTTCTATTAGGCTAAGCTCACCTGTAACTAATCCGTCTTTTAGAGCATTATAATGTTCTATACTTGGCTTGCCAGCCCAGCTAATTCTTTTGTTTCTGAATATCCAGTTCAACATTTTTTATATTAAAGCTAACAAGAGTATATAAGCTTTGCAAATTGTTTTTCTAGCGTTCATCTAACTAACAAGCCTTATAAAGAAAGGCCCTTGCTAGAGACAAAACATCAATTCATCCGCCAAAAGTAAGGACTGAATAAAATCAGAATCGTAAACAACTCTAGTCGTCCCAACAACATCAATCCAACCAACAGCCATTTCCCCAGCATAGGTACAGCTGCAAAATTATCCACAGGGCCAAGCTCTCCTATGGCTGGTCCCACATTGCCAAGTGCTGTGGCTGTGGCACCAATAGCCGTGATAAAAGGCTGATCGAAATCTGAAAGAATGACGGACATCAGAAAAGAACCAGTGACGAATATGATCAAATAGAGGAGTAAGAAAACCAGTATGTGCGTCAGTACTCTTGGAGGAACCAACTGCTGATCTATCTTAATTCTAATCAATGCACGGGGGTGTAACAATCGTTTGAATTCTAATAATGAGTTTTTGAAAAAGACCAAATGGCGAATGACCTTGATCCCTCCACTGGTAGATCCTGCGCAGCCTCCAACGAAAAGCAAAGCAAAAAACAACAGGGTCAAAGCAGGCGTCCAGGACGTATAATCCGCAGAGACAAAACCGGTAGTCGTGATCACAGAAATGAGCATGAAAGCAGAATCTCTAAACGATTGTTCAAGACCATGATCGGTATTGTAATAGACCATTGAGGTAACGAGCAATATTAGGGTGCCGACAAAAAGGACATAAGTTTTAAATTCATCACTGCGCCATACTTTTTTGAACTTTCCAATCAAACTGTAGTAAATGACAGTATAATTTATACCACCCAAAAACATAAAAAGAATAATTGGGTATTGAATTAAAGGACTTTCGTAATGAGCAATAGAGGCATTTTTTGTAGAAAATCCTCCAGTGGACATGGTCGTTAGCGCATGATTTACAGCGTCGAAAAGAGTCATACCGGCAGCCCACAAAATAATCATCAGAAGCGTAGTGAGTCCTACATAAATAAACCAGAGCCGCTTCGCCGTTTCTTTGATTCTTGGATGAATTTTATCTGAGGTTGGACCAGGTGCTTCTGCTACAAAGAGTTCTACGCCACCAATTCCGAGCATTGGAAATATAGCGACGGTTAAAACGATGATCCCCATTCCTCCGATCCACTGGGTCAAACTTCTCCAAAAGAGAACAGCTTGAGGAACTGCTTCTATGTCGTTAATAACAGAAGCTCCTGTGGTGGTCAATCCCGAAACAGATTCAAAGATTGCGTTGGTGATTTCTGGCAACACGCCACTGAACCAATAGGGGAGAGAGCTGAAAGTAGCAACGGTAGCCCAACCCAATGCTACGACTAAGTAACCTTCCCGTTTGCCAATTTTTTTATGAAAATGTTTGGTAACAAAAAACAGAATTCCACCAGCAATGATGGTCGAAAAGGAAGAATAAAAAATAGCAATTTGGGTACCCTTCGGATCATCGAGAGAGAAGCCCAGTGCGACAAGCATGAAAGTGCCCAGTAGCATAATGAGTACACTGATGATATTGAGGACCGCTCCTATGTTGATCATTTGTGGAATATCTATTTGAAAAGTTCCTCTACCTGATTTCTTCCTTCTGGTAGCATCAGTATGATTACTTTATCATTAATTTCAAAAATAAAATCACCATCAGGGATGTAGCTTTTATCTCCTCGAATCACTCCCGCTATTATAGATTGCTCCGGCAGATGGAGTTCTTTTATCGGATGGCGTAGTAGCCTGTTCTTCTTATGAATTTCATATTCAATCATCTCCGCATCCACACCATGCAAACTAGCGATGGCCTGCACCTTCCCTTTTCTGACAAAGCGGAAAATATTATTTGCAGCAATTAGCTTTTTGTTGATGATGGTGTCAATTCCAATGTTTTGAGAAATATGAGTATAGTTGACATTGTCTACTAAAGCGATGGTTTTGTAAACCCCTAATTCTTCCGCCATCAAACTGGAGATGATATTAATTTCAGAATTTGGCGTAAGCGCTATGAAGGCATCCATCTGTTCCAAGTTCTCTTCCTTTAGCATATCTATATTACTAGGGTCGCTATGGATAACCAGACTATTCTTCAAAGCCTCTACACAGTTTTTAGCAAAGGTTTTTTCTTTGACAACTATCGTAATAGAATAGGTCTGTTCTAAAAGCTTGGCAGTTTGTAAGGCCAGTGGTGTCCCTCCGATGATCATTACATTTTTGATGGAACTCAATTGCTTACCAGCAAACTTTCGAACCTTATCCAAATCTTTTTTACGAGCGGACATATATAAGTGATCTCCTTTGTGAAGATGTGTGTCGCCACTTGGAATCAATGTTTCCCCTTCGCGTAGAAGCGCAATTCCACGAAACGTAAAATCGCTATGATCTCTCGCCACCTGGCTGATGGTTTGATTTACAAGAGGACAGGAATTATCTAAGGTGAAACCAACCACAGAGAGTTTTCCATTCTCAAATTCAAATAAATCTGTAAAGGATGCTCGTTGTAGCAGTCGCTCAATTTCTTGTGATGCCAGGCGATGTGGAGAGATGAGTACATCCACGCCAAGGTTCTGAAAATTAGCTTTCTGTTCTTCTCTGAAGTATTCTGGGTTGTTGATACGTGCGACGGTCATCTTAGCGCCTTTCTGTTTTGCTAAGATAGCTAGCAGTAGGTTGGTCTTTTCAGAAGTCGTTACTGCGATAAAGAGTTTTGCTTTAGAAACCTCCGCTTTGTTCAACACCTCTATGGAAGCTGCATCTCCTCGTATGGTCAGTACATCCAGATGGGAACCTGCATGGTTGAGGACATCTTCGTCCGTGTCAATCAACGTAATTGACTGATTCTCTTTAGATAAGAGTTCTGCTAAATGAAAACCTACAGCACCGGCTCCTGCAATGATTATCTTCATACTATATCGCTTGTCCCTTGTTTTAGTGGATAAGAGGATGCAAATGTAGGGGGAATTTTGTTATAAAAATAAATTGATTTTGGAAAAGTAGGGGACGGATGGAGAGGGTTGAAGAGGGAGACTGATAGAAGAGCGTTTGCCCGAAAGACGGAGCCTATCTTAATTCTTCTGAGGAGCGTATTTTTTTAACTATTTAAAGATTCTTTGGATAAGAAACTTGTACTGAAGTTCTGAGTTTTTAATAACATTCTTTTTTAAGAGAATCTAGTTAAACCACTTTCGCAGACCAACTTCCAAACCCGCGCTCCAAAGTCGTTCTTTTATTTCTCCATCCCAAAAGGGAGTCAGGTGATATCGAAAAGTAGGTTGTGCGAAAAGCTGTAAGCTATTATTGAGTTTATAATTCGCCCCAAATGCGAGGGTGGCTTCCATTTGAATTCGATTTAGCGCTGCGGGTAAATCTCCAGTATTAATGATATTAACTTCTCTAGTTTCATTTCTCTCTATTATGGATCTACGAAACAATAAATACGTAACGCCGAATCCAGTCTCTACAAATGGAGTAAATTTCTTCTTGGAAAATTCATAACGGAAAACGACAGGCAGTTCAATAAACCAGTTTTCAGAAGAAATTTCAATTTGTGATGGACTTGGGGTGAAAAAGTAAGAGGTGTCCACATTAAAAACAAAATTTGATTCAAAATCTGAGGCAAAAATTAAGTCCTGTTTTTCTTTAGCCTTGTAACCTAACACAGCCAAACGAAGACCAGACTTGAAATAGAATCGCTCACTAATACGCTGATTATAGTTGAATCCTGAACGCCATTGAATATTCGCTTTTTCTTCTTCATTGCGTACCGTGATGACTGTGTTGTAAGACTCATCAAGAGTTTGTAAAGTTCGGAAAGTATAATCAACGCTTCCAATAAAATCTATTGAATGATTCTTCTGACCAAAAGCCAAAAGGGGAATAGCTAACAATGCTATTACAAAAGTCGTTCTCATGCTTCTTGTTTTTTGACTGACAAAGTATTAGTTCAAAAACTTCCGTAAACCAATTTCCAAACCCGCGCTCCAAAGCCGTTCTTTTACATCAGTATCCCATAAGGAATTCAAATGATAGCGGAAGGTAGGTTGTCCAAAAAACTGTAAGTTTTCATTGAGGTTATAATTTGCACCAACAGCAATAATGGATTCGATCTGAAAGGAGTTGGCAGAAAGTCGATCGTCAGAGGAAGGCATTGTCGTAACTGTTTTGTCACCGTTTACAGTTGCAACGTGCCTCTGAAATAAATAATACATTGCTCCAAAACCTGCCTCCACATATGGACTGAATTTATTGTTAGAAAATTCATAACGAAGGACGATCGGTATCTCTAAAAAAAAGTGATTTGTTTTTGTTTCAAAGAATTCGATATCCTCACCAGAGGGGTAGGTGATATCATATTCTCCATTGCCATTGTGTTGAGTACCCCATCTGAGCGTATAAAAATCTTCGGAGTCTCTTTTATCTTTGTATCCCAAAGCAGCCATACGTAGCCCTGTTTTTAAAATCAGTTTATCGGTAAGGCGTTGATTGTAATTAAAACCAGCTCGCCAATTCAGTCTTCCTTTTTCGACATCTCTGCTGTCTTTAACAATGTCTGCTATTAGACCAGATCCGTTAATCGTTCGGTAAGTATAATCCAAGCTACCTATTACATCAATAGAAGAGTTAGATTGGCCAATTGCAAAAAAAGGAAAAGAAAGCAGTATAAATAATTGAAGCGTTTTCATAAAATAAAATTTTGTTGTTTACCTAAATACAATTGCTAATATAGCTAAACTAAAAGTAATTTTTGAATCAATGAGAATAGCATTGTTGTTCATCTATTTAGATTGCTTAAGAATTGTGACTAAAAGAATATCTTTGAGATAAAACAAATGAATATCCATTTTGCAAATCTACAGAAGACTTCTCTGGCTGCTATTCACAATGCATTTAACGATGCTTTTTCAAACTACCAGATATCTTTTGAACTTAGTTTAGAACAACTAACCTACATGTTGGAAAGAAGAGGCTGTGATTTGAAATTGTCCTATGGTGCTTTTGATGGGGATTTATTGGTTGGTTTCATTCTAAATGGAATAGGAACTTGGAATAAATTACAGACGGCATACGATACAGGCACTGGTCTTCGGCCAGCCTATCAAGGGAAAGGAATTGCGAAAAGACTTTTTGATTTTGCAGTTGCTGACTTAAAAGAAAATAATATTCAACAGTATTTACTAGAGGTTATACAGACGAACATTGCTGCTTTTTCGCTATATCAGAAAAAAGGATTCAAGGTCACTCGTGAATTAGATTTCTACGTTTTTCCAAAATCTAAGTTGAAAAATTTATCTTTTTCTAATGATGAAAATATTGTTGTCAAAGAAATGAAAATCCCAGTTTGGAAAACATTTAGCAGTCTTTGGGACTTCCAACCCACTTGGCAAAACAGCATAGATTCGATCAAAAGAAAAGAGGAGCGGTTTGTTTTTTTAGTGGCTTATTTTAAAGATGAATTGTGTGGTTATATTCTCGTAGAGAAACATACCGGGGATATTCCGCAACTTGCTGTTCGTCCGAATTTCAGAAGGAAAGGGATCGGAAGTACATTGTTAGAAAAAGCGAATGCTTACATTAAAGGAGAAAATATTAAGTTGATAAACCTAGAGCGTGGTTGTGATTCTATAGAAGGTTTTTTAAGTGAATTAAATTTACCGGATAGCTTGGGTCAATATGAGATGGTATTGAAATTTTAAAGATTATTGTGATGGTGTGCGACCGCTCTGCGGTCTTTTCGCTTATCGCTTTAGAAACGACTATTTATATTGTCGTCACATTTACTGGGTCGAACCTGCTAGGATGTGCACCTCATCAATCTCACTCCTCCATATCACCAGCCACAACCTCCGCTCGTTCCTCAAATAAATCCATCATTTTATCTAGTTCTATTTCCCATTCCACCATTGTCTCAGGCGCATTGTACTTCGCAATTTGCAAAGAAATGTCATTTTCAATACGTGCCTTGTTGCGTTCTACAATAGGGCGAAACTCCGAGGATGAAATTATACCACTGTCAATAACTTCATTGTAGCGATTCCAAAAAGAACGTTCAAAGGAGGAGTCCTCATACAAAGCGAAAAATAAATTGGTAATGACATTTGGTTGCCTTTTGTCTTCTATTATCGTCAGCGGATTTTTTTTCATCTTCAACCAGCCAACCTTGTCTAAGTCAAATAACACAAATCGGAAAGGCTGGTCTTTTACAGCATAAAATCGAGCATTATTATGCGGCCAGTCTGTATTGCCTAAGTAGGACTGGAAGATCATGTAATCAATGAAATTAGATAAATCAATTTCTGATTTTAGGTAAGAAATATCCTTTTTGTCTATAGCTTCTAACAATGCATCTACGCGAGCGAAATCTCCGTCTTTTTTAATCAATTCATGGGTGGTCACTTTTACCATTGTCAAATCTTTTTTGGTAGTACTATGAAGGCCAGCCATGCCATGAGTATTTGATTCTGTACGGATATTGAGCAAGCCATAGAATTTTCCATTGATGTAAACTAAGGATGGCTCGCCGTAGGTAAGGTCGATGTCTAAGCCAGCATTGATAGCTAATTGTGTGAAACTCAAATCTTTCAACATGGTGTTTTTAAAATCACTTCCAGAGTTTCTCAATCGAAATGATTTTATTTTATTGATGCTGTGGCGGGGGAGTACGCGCTCTGGATTGATCAGCGTGCGTTCTTTGTTATCGAACTTATCGTCGAACTTTACGCCAATGCTGCGCAGGTCGTATCTGGTAGAGAAATTTCCTTTTATTTCTAATTCTACTACCTCGTTTTCAATTAATAATTTTTTATTTCTGTATAAATTCAAGGTCGCGTCAATCTCAATTTCCTCTTCCGGATTCTCATACATATCATCAAAGTCGTTTTGATCAACTACGATGTTTATTACTGGTAGTAGCGTTTCTACTTCCATCATCGGCTGATCAATATCTGCGATTAGTTCTTCTTCATTGAAATTGGAACAGGCGGAAAAGCTGATTAATAAAATTACTGCGAAAAAATATTTGATGGTTTTCATGATTTGGGGCTTTAAGTTTTGTTGTAAGACTATTGTTAGGGTTTATTTTTTGGAGAAAAGAAATCTGGAAATACCTACCGAAAATCCAATGTTCGGATCATTTAAAATATAAGCGTCTGGTAAATTTCTCAAGTTGATATCTGCCTTCAAGGTCAGTTGCCAAAATCGAGTCATCCTATAACGAAAGGCAGGAACGGCATTAAGCCTCCAAGAATATTTATCCCTCATCCGAAAATCGAATTCTTCAAAGTCTACGTTGTTTTGTAAAAATAAACCAGCAGCAAAGTCCCACTTTTCCGAAAGGTTAAAAACAAAATTTACGGGCATTCCGAGCCTCAAGGTTGTAGCATCAAAGGATTTTTTACCGATAGTTCCATTGGAAAAAACAGTTTTGGTTGCAAAGCCTAATTCCATATTGAATTTGCGAAAAGAAAAAAGTTGATAAGTTCCTCCGATTGTAACAATACCTGCACGCGAGTTATTTACAGGTGTTTCAGCTAAAGTCACCTCTTTATTAAAACTGTAGCCCATATCCAAAAAGAGTTGGTGTCTTGGAGATGTTTGACTGTGCAATCCATTAAGTAGGAAGAGCAGGAAGAGTATGGTAAAAAGGGGTTTCATGGCTTTATATTTTCGTTTTCTAATGTAATGACGAATGGAGTTTGAGAAGGGTTGGGTTTTAGCTCCTAATGCTTTTAATCTTAATTTCAATTCTAGCTTTGCGACCTGGTGAGGCTGCAAGGGAGGATTGGCTATAGTTCGTAAAGCGTCTCTAGACCAAGGAACTGTACGTCTTTCCTATTCGCTTTACGAACTCTTGCTTAGGCTCCTTTTCCAACTGCACGAGGTCATAAAACTAATTGCACCTTTACGTCATAAGGCGTTTAAGTTTATATTTTCAGTTCAATTTTAATTAAAAAAACTACCTTTGCGTCACTCATTGGGGTGCTGCTGAAAAGCGGCTGAGATTATACCCATCGAACCTGCCCGGATAATGCCAGGTAGGGAAATGAGATCAGTAACAAACTACTGATCCCGTAGATGCTTGTACCAAACTGCACCAGCTCCAGGTGTAGACATTTTGTTTAGTTTTCTTACAAATACTTTATGAAAAATCTATTGATTTTATTCGTGCTATTTCTGAGCACAAATGCTTTTGCGCAATTTTCCATCATGGGAAATATCAGCGATGAGAATGGTAATTCACTACCAGGAGCGACCATTTTGTTAAGTGAAATGGACAGAGGAGCTTTTTCTGACTCTGACGGGTTTTTCATTTTTACCAATTTACCAAGAGGAAAGTACACACTGGAAATTTCTTACGTTGGTTTTGCAGATTGGAAAAAGACAATTGACCTGAGTAAAAAAGAAGTGCTGGATATCGTACTCAAGGAAGAGACCACTAGTATGCCGGACGTTGAAGTGCTGGCGACTTGGGCGGATGAACGAACGCCCATGACTTACACCAATTACGACAAGGAAGAAATTGAAAGACTCAACATCGGACAAGATGCTCCTTATGTTCTGAAATGGACGCCTTCTACTGTTGTGACCTCTGATGCAGGAGCTGGCATTGGCTACACGGGCATCCGAATCCGAGGCTCTGACCCTACCAGAATTAATGTAACCATAAATGGTATCCCATTGAACGACTCCGAGTCTCAGGGAACCTTTTGGGTAAACCTTCCTGACTTTCTGACTTCGACGCAGCAGGTACAAATTCAGCGTGGCGTCGGTACTTCCACCAATGGAGCAGGGGCCTTCGGAGCTACGGTGGCTTTGAATACCGCTTCTGTAGATCCAAATCCGTATATCACTTTGGGTGGTAGCATTGGTTCTTTTAATACTTGGAAAAACAATGTACAATTTGGCTCTGGTTTATTGGCCGATAAGTTTGTTATCAATGGCCGCGCGTCTTACATTCATTCTGATGGTTACATTGATCGAGCTGAAGCGGATCTGCGTTCTGGCTTTTTATCTGCTGCTTATCTTGGCGATAATCAGTCCTTGAGATTAAATGTAATGTTAGGACAAGAGAGGACCTATCAGGCTTGGAATGGCGTATCTGCTAAAGAGCTAGAAAATGATGAAACACGAAATAATAATTCCGCTGGGACAGAGAAAACGATTGAGAAAGGAGGACCGCATGATAATGAAGTGGATAATTATGAGCAAAATCATTTTCAACTTTTGTACGACCGAAAATTATCAGACCATTTGAAGTTGGATGTAGCGTTGCATTATACTAAGGGCTCTGGTTACTTCGAACAGTATAAAGCAGATCAGTTTTTAGCAGCGTATTTTCTGAGTCCTTTTGAAACGATGGATTCGACTTACACAGACTCTGATTTGGTGCGCCGTAGATGGTTAGATAACGATTTCTACGGAACGACTTTTTCATTGAATTATAAAAAAGATGCAATCGATTTTACCTTTGGAGGAGCAGCTAATAATTATACCGGTAGACATTTTGGAGAAGTAATCGAAGGCGAGTTTGTCAACGAAAATGAAATTGGAACCATCTACTATGATAACGATGCAGAGAAACTAGACATCAATGCTTTCGCAAAAGTCAACTATGCTCTTTCTTCGAAACTAAATGCTTATTTTGATATGCAGCATCGGTTTATCAATTACGAATTCTTAGGTGTAAATGCAGATGGTGAATCTGTCGAGCAAGATATTCAATTGAATTTTTTCAACCCAAAACTGGGATTGTTTTATCAACTTGATAAAGAAAATCAATTCTACGCATCCCACGCTATTGCCAACCGTGAACCGAACCGAGATGATTACACGGAGTCCCCTGCCTCTAATCGACCTGATCCAGAAACGTTGTATAACACAGAGATTGGTTATCGTATGACAAATTCTAAAATGAGCTTTGGCGCGAATATATACCACATGCATTACCAAGATCAATTGGTGCTGACCGGTGAAATCAATGATGTAGGAGCAGCTACTCGAGTGAACGTTCCTTCCAGTTACCGCCTTGGTTTGGAATTAGATGGGCAAGCAGAAATCATCAGTGGATTGACCTTGATGGGGAATGCAACTTTAAGTCGAAATAAAATAAATTCCTTCACAGAGTTTATTGACAATTATACCACTGCAGAATTTTCTCAAACTCAAGTAGAAAGAAAGAATACGGACATTGCTTTTTCTCCTGCGCTGATTGCTAGCCTTGGATTTAATTATGCGATTCTAAATAATGTCGCCAACAAACATCATTTGGATATTGGACTACAAGCGAAATACATCGGTGAACAATACATTGATAATAGCCAAGATGATAATAACAAACTAGATGCTTTTCTCTATGCTGATTTCCGAATGGCTTATAATTTTAAGTATAGAGCTTCACGGCAAATGGCACTTACTTTACTTGTTAATAATGTATTTAATAATTTGTATGAAAGCAATGCCTGGTCTTATCGCTTCATATCCACAGATGACAATGGGGCAGAGCAGCAGTTTGTGGACCAAGGGTTTTTCCCGCAGGCAGGAATTAACTTTTTGCTAGGGATAGAAATTGCATTCTAGTAATTCACAACAGATATCAATAATATAAAAATAGAGGTGCCCGAATCATTCGAGCACCTCTATTTTTATTTCTGTAAATGTATTGTTAGAAGTTATAGGTAAGTCCAAAACGGAATTCTATTGGAGCAATATTTTCGTTCTCTTCTGTCAGGTTATAGAGGACCAATACCTCATAGCCCAAACCTCCCATACCAGCAGAAGAATTATAGCCGCCGCCAATATATACGTTCCTCGTGTCTCCTAGTCGTTGATCAACTCCTGAAACTTGAGTAATGGCTTCAAAGGAATACTCCGCATGAGCAAATATAGAATTGTAGACTTTGGCTCTACCAAAAGCGCCAATTCCCCATTCTAAAAATTTAGGATTCGGACCGTTTTGATAAAATACATAGTAATTAGCAGTTGCTCTCGGGCCAATGGAAAAGATGTCATTTATTTTATATCCCACCATAGGACTGATTCCTAATAATAAGATGGTTCCTTGATTGAATCCATCGTTGAAAGAGGATACCTGAAAGTTGAACCCACCTCCATACCAAAGCTTATCTGTAAACTTTCCTCCACTCTCGTCAAAGTAATCATCGGTCGTTTCTGTTTTTGGTTTCTTCTTTTTCTTTTTCTTCTTTTTGCCGTATTGCGCATCTACATCTGTTACGCCGACAATTAGCATACAAGCCATGAAGAGCATTGCTATTTTGAGAATCTTTTTCATAGGGAAGTTTTTAAATTTTATAATTGTAAGTTGGTTTTATAACAATGTTTTTACGGATGCTAGGAACGAAACAAATATCGAAGCTGAATGTTCGTGTCGTTTATCTGCATTAATAACGCAGCAAAAATAACGGATATTTTGAAACAAGCAACTAGATAGCATAAACGTCAAGAGGACGATAGCCGTTGCTTAGCCAGAAAAGATATACAAGAAAAGTCTGTGAGGTTTTGACAGGATTAGAAAGTTGATTTCCAAACGAGTGAAAAATACATTATTCCAGAAGTCGATTGAAAGAAGGCGCTTGATCTTTTGGTGTTTTGATCAACTTCTTTTCTAATAGGTATTGTAGCCAAGCTTTACTTCTTTTAGCAGTGGTGAAAGTGTAGAAACTCTGGTTTTCATTTAACTTCTCATGGAAATTTAATCGAGTTTCGAATTTCAGCTCCAACAACTTGATGATACCATAAGTATGAAAATCTCGCTTTCCGCCACCTCCACCTACGAATGGCGTCACCGAATCAAAGCGCAGAATATTGGCAATCTTATCATAGTCAGGCTCGCCTTTTTTATTTAGAAAGTTTACGCCAAATTCTTTTAAGTAATGAAAATACAATTCATACTCTGTCATGTTATTCAAATTCCTGCGAAAGGAAATATAAGCTTCCTGATCACTTAAGTCCATGACCGGAATTCCGAAATCTCGTTGTAAGAACTTCCAGGGTTCAGGGCCCAGTGTGGCGCTCAGGTCGGTGAAGTATTTTGCAATAGTTCCTATTTCGTCATATGAGATCGTAGAAATAATGGTTTCCTGAATTTTAGCTTTAGCGGCAACATCTGCATTTAGATCGAAAGGAGCCAGGAGTCGCACTTCCAAAGGCTTGCCGATGTTTTGTAGTTGCGCAATGTGCAAAGTTGTAATCTGTTCTTCGTATTCACTCATGTATTCGCTCTCGTCGAGATAGGTTTCTAGTAGTTGTTGTATGTAAGCTACCTTTATTAAGTCTGCGTTTCCACTGTTCAAATAAGTAGAAAACCAACCGTGACGAAACATCTTGTTATAAAATGAACCTTTCTTTTCGATGTCGTAATTCTCTGCTCGCTGAATTAGAAAATTGAGCATTTTAGCAGGATCGTCTAGCACAAACAATTTAGGAATATCATCCAGTTGTTTATACGAAAATTCAAAAGTCTCGAAGTAATGTAAGTCTGTTGTTACAGAAAGCTTTGGCGAAATACTTAGTGAGCGAATGCTCTTTACTGGTTTTACTTTTTTGAGTGCTATTAGACAAATCTCTTTGTATGTTGAATCATAGTTTGGTGATTCTGTAATTAGATTAATATCTTCTATAGTTAGTTCTTCCTCTTCGTCGAGGAACTTCATTTTTTCTTCAAAAAATCTTTTAGGCCATTGCAGATAGTTGTCGCCGTCGTCCTGCCATCTTTTTAACCAAGGGCGAATATCAAAGATTTTATCTTTTGCAGTTACTGGATAATTGTAGTTAAAGATGCTTTCTAAAACAGGAGTTACCTGATCTCCAAGCGTTACGACCTTTCCTCTTTTCTTGGCTATAACTCGATCATTCGCGGCCAGTTCCATTAGAAAAGGAGTGCTTTCGATATTTGGATGTAGTCGTAGGTAGAAAAAGAATTTTCCAATAATCGCATTATCCTCTTCTCCTGAAATTAGAGTGATGACCTCCTGAAGATTTTCCAGAGAAGGGGCAGGTAGGACTTTGATGTCTCGTTTGTCGAAGTACATGGGGTCTGTCATGAAAGTTGTAAAATCATTACTGTCTTCACTTTCGTTAAACTGGGAGAGCTGAGCGATCTGATTTAAAATTTGGTCATCTGTTTCCTCCTTTTGGATTTCGACTAATCGATCTGTTACTTCCTTTTTATTCAATTCAAATTTATTCAAATAAGCATTACAAACGCCAATGACGCCGATGCTTTTGAATAACTCTGCTTTCTTTAAATAAAGGCGAAGTTGTAAATCATCGTTCATGATTTCGTCCCAATGCTCAGAATAAAAAATATCTAGAATTCTTCCAACGGAAAAATTATTGTCTTCGTTTTGTTCATGTACACAAGCCCAGTATTCCAATGGGGTCAAATCTGAAACACTAAGATTTTCTATGATTTTATTTTCAATGTTATATCGCTCAGATTGGTTTTCAGACTGGCTTAGTGTAGACAAAAGCTTGTTCAGTTTTTGATCAGGCTCGTAGTTTATTTCATAGCGCCTGCAAAATTCTGTAAGCTCTGACAACTGCTCCAGGTACTTGTATTTGAATGGCGGTAGCGTTTGATTGTAGGTACGGAACATCTGACGATACTTGTTGGCCAAAGCAACGATCTCTCCTGGATCACCTTCTGTCAGTTGTTTGAAAGAAGCCATAGCCACAGAATCATTTCTGGAATTCAAGCGACGAAAGAGTCGCTCATAATGCTGTGTTTTTTCTAATGCCTGATGCTTGTTTACAAATTTATCTCTACTGGCATCCCACTCATAGTCGTCGTATTTGGTTGCCCAGTAAGTCAGGTAATTCAGATTCGTTTGACGATCTGTTTCTTCCTGATTAGGATATACCATTTTGCCGACTTGATTTTCTACACCAAGTTTAATATGTGTCAGTTGCTGAATATTCTGAGCAGCTTTTTTGAAATTGAAAGACAACTCTGGGTTGTGGTATTCATTTTTAAAACCCAATGCAGCCATGTAGAAGATAGCACGTGGATGAGTCGTCTTTATCAAGTCATCTACAGCATTGTGAATCAACCACTCCCGCTTATCTGCGTAGCAAATAATCTGTCCGTAATAATCTGCAATATTATCGAAAAAGGAAGGACGGAAATTGAAAGTACGCTCATAACCAAACATGCGCATATTTTCAAAGGTACCCAATGAGTCAATGTAGAATTTGTATTGTTTTAAAATATTTCGTTTCTCACTATTAGCCGGAAGAGCAATGTTAGAAAGCATAGCCAAATCCTTTAGCGCAACTCGTGGGGCAATTCTATTTTCAGTTAACAAACCTAAAATAGATTCAACGCTTCGAATGTCTGGACTATGAACTAGGGCCTTGCTAAGCGCCTGATAAAGTTTTTCAGACCATCTTTGATTGTCTGGTAAAGCACGCAATTGACTAGCTAATTCAATAACATATTGTTGCGCTTCGTAAATATTTATTTTTTTTAAATAATTTATTTGTTCAATGAGATTTGCCTCTCGTTTTCTTTCGATATCCTGAGCAATGTTATCCTGTGTTCTTCGTAGTAAATTGAGCAGTTGATCGGCTGTCTCCACTGTAACATTCTCTACTGTAGTTTTTACTTTACGATCTTCGAGAGGACTGAGATAGAAATTACCAGTCAGTTCAGAATAGTTGATCTGTTCTTCATTATCGTAATAGAAAGTAAGAAAATCTGATTTGGAAAGGGATTCGGTAAGTTCAATTTCTGTAGAAGTGAACATGGTGTAGCGACGAAGGATCGTCAAGGCTTTGCTTTTAGCATCGGTTCGGTCGAGTAGGCTTCCTAGGTCTCGCAGACTTCGTTTCTTACCTTCTCGCAAACTGTTCTCAATCTGGCTGATCAAATCTTCTTGATCGACAGGTGCTCGTTGCGCTCCGATTAAAGGCAGAGACAAGCAAAGCAAAAGCAGTAGTGAGTAACAGTTCTTAAGTTTCATGTGCATACCGTCGCTAGGGGTATCCTTCAATTTATAAAAAGTCTAATACTATTTTTTAGTAAAAAAACTCTAAACGAAAAGAAAAATACGCGCAACATTAGCTGCCATCGGGTTTTCAATTTCAGTAACAATATTATCCTTGAAAACGAGCAGGTTCGTTGTTTTTTATTCAATATAGGAACTGCAATACTTATTTTATATTAAATTATATTGCAATACCTTCAGAGACAATTACAACAATTGCACCGAAAAGAAAGGTCTGGCTTTTACTTGGGAACTTGTGAAAATCATTGACTCAAAGAATTAATCCTCTACCTGTAAATCTTCCGTGTAGAAAATCTGTTTTTGAATACTGATGTAGTATTTATTGTAGAAATAAAAGGCATTCCAGTATTCTGCGCCACTGTCTTCGAAGTCTTTGTTGATAACCACAGGAGTAATTGTGGAAAGATCAGTTGGTTCAGCCAAACTCCAAGGAAGCCCTAGTTGCGTTTGAGTGAAAACTTGATCATTGGTTACCTCGACAAATTTCAGAGGGCTACCACCATTGCCGACGGGTCCGAAGGTCGTACCATTGTCGGAAGAGACATAGAAATCAAAATCACTAAAACCAGTAAGATAGATTCTACCATTGTAGGCAAAAGCATCCTTCACCCAGTGATTAGCTAGCTTAGCAGC
This sequence comes from Saprospiraceae bacterium, assembly GCA_045105695.1. GTDB lineage: Bacteria > Bacteroidota > Bacteroidia > Chitinophagales > Saprospiraceae > CALGLS01. The sequence goes on from JBGCDT010000220.1 coordinate 17,028, forward strand.
CGTACCATCATCAGGGTTTACTCTCCATGCGCCAAACTCTGTGCAGACATAAAAATTGCCATTCAAAAACTTCACATTGGAAACCAAACGGGTGTCTGCCGTCAACTCTATATCTATGCGCTTGTCGACGGTGATTCCGCTACTCTGCGTTTTCTGCGCATTCAGTCCAAGGTCCATGAGGTATAGACTGTGGACGGTATTTGATCCATTACTATTGTTCAGTGTTACGACGAGGTACTTGGATTCATCATCGTTGTAAGCACCTGAATATCTGGCAAATTCTTCAAAGCTCAAGTTTTCTCCCAGATCGAAATCATCCAAGTCCATTCTGTAGATCTGTTGCGTAGCTTGCTTCGTCAAGTGCATTTCCATGAGTGGCTTTTGGACGATACTATCAGACAAATTTGGCCTTGGATAAGCCACCTGCGCCCGTACCATACGTATGAAGCTGAACTCACCAATTGCTGGTCTTCCAAAAAAGTTGAAGGGCAAAGCTAAGTCTCTTCGTTCGATGACTTCGCCATTGATGTTGACTCGTAGGAATTCATCATCAGTCAATAGCTTCATTTCCGTAAAGGAAGTGTGGACATCCCGAATGGGGGTGTTGGTTTCAAAATCTAGAGGAAACCAGAGATCGGGTTGCGACTTCGCTCTTTTATAATGACAGGACATTAGGCAGGACAATCCTATTAGTAATACAGTTAACTGAAATAGACGTTTCATGGATTATTGTTTATTTAGAACAGCCTACAAAGTTACTGGATTGAGAGGTAGATTTAGTACCATTAATGGGGTAAAGTTTAGATCTGTGAAAAACGGTGGGAGAGGGTTTTCCTTCAGAGGTAGGAAATGGTTATTGGCAATTTGAAAAAAGTGTGAAAAATAAAAATATATAACAGCCCTCTCATGAAGCGTCTACCTTTTGCACCCCGAGTGAAAGCCCTCTTCCACCGTTTTCTACCCTCTCCAGCCCTCTTCTAGCTTTCTCAATAAACCCCAACATAATTCAAAGGAGAAATCCCTCGAAGTTCTTCCTTCACCTCATCGCTCACTTCCAGTCGATCAATAAAATCGTGAATTTCTTTTTGCCCTACGGCTGCTTTTCCACGCGTTAGATCGAGTAGTTTTTCGTAAGGTTTGTCTACACCTTCTCTGCGCAAAATATTTTGAATAGCCTCTGCGACGACCATCCAATTATTGTTTAGGTCGGCAGTGAGTTTGGCTTCGTTGAGTAGGAGCTTGTCCAGTCCTTTCATGATGGCTTTGAAGGCAATGATCGTATGAGCGGCAGGAACACCGACGTTTCTTAGTACTGTACTATCAGTCAGGTCGCGTTGCAATCTGGAGATGGGAAGTTTAGCGGAGAGATGTCCGAAAATAGCATTTGCCAATCCCAGGTTTCCTTCTGCATTTTCAAAATCAATTGGATTTACTTTATGCGGCATTGCGGAAGAACCGATTTCTCCCTGCTTCGTTTTTTGACGGAAGTACTCCATAGAAATGTAAGTCCAGATGTCTCTAGCCAAGTCAATACAAATGGTATTAATTCTAGAAAGCGAATCGAATAGTGCAGCTAAATTATCATAGTGCGCAATCTGAGTCGTGTATTGCAAACGATTTAAACCAAGGTATTCCGTAACGAAATGATCTCCGAATTTTGGCCAGTTGATCTCTGGGTAAGTAACGACGTGTGCGTTGAAGTTACCTGTAGCTCCACCAAACTTTGCAGAAAAAGGAATCTGCTTCAGTTGTTTCATCTGGTTATTAATACGTTCTATGAAGACTCGGAATTCTTTTCCTAAAGTTGTAGGCGAAGCAGGTTGGCCATGCGTTCTTGCAAGCATCGGAATGCCAGACCACTCAGCAGCTCGGTCATCTAATTTATCAATTACCTGCTCCAACAAAGGAATATAAACTTCCTGGATGGCATTCATGCAAAGCAGTGGTGTAGCTGTATTGTTGATGTCCTGAGAGGTCAGTCCGAAGTGAATGAATTCTTTGTATTCGCTGATGCCCAGTTTGTCGAATTGTTCTTTTAGAAAATACTCTACTGCTTTCACATCATGATTGGTTGTCTTCTCAATTTCTTTGATGTAAATCGCATCTGCCTGATTGAAGTTTTCAAATATCTGATTGAGCTGATCTACCTTCTCTGGATCGAATTCTTGTAGTTGCGGTAAAGGGTGTTGTACCAATGCAATGAAGTATTGTATTTCTACAAAAACACGATAGCGAATCAGTGCATATTCTGAAAAATAATTCTGTAATTCTTTTGTCTTGGCGTGGTATCGTCCGTCGATGGGAGAGATGGCTCTAAGCATAGTTTGTCGTATTTATTGAATTTGCTGCGAAGCTACGATTTGAACGGAATAGTTTGTAGGATTCTAAGCTAAAAAATGCAGAATGCGAAATGTAGAACACAGATTTTTTTGAATGTTTTAGATTTGAAAGTAATCTACGAGAATCCATTCAATCTGCGTTATTCGCATTCCTCCTTGAATCCCAGGACGCTGTTGGTACGGTTATAGTTCATTATATAATATATTCCAAAAAATATGAATATGATTCGTCTCTCTTTTATTATAGTCGTTTTTTTAATCACTGGTTGTCAGTTGGTTACGGAACCTATTGGAGAAGAGGAAGTAACTGAAGAGATCGTCGAAGAAACTCCAAAAGTATTATCCAAAGAGGAACAAGCAGCTAATCAAGTCGCTTTTGAGGAGTTAATTTCTAAGGCAGTAGATCAGCGACTGATCGCTCCTGAGGATAGTTTTTCTATGGCTTTGATTCATCGTTTTTTTCCAAATACTTCCCGTTTGGAAAATCAGTTGGTAAGCATTGAACCAGTGGCGATGCGAGATTCTTTTTGGTTGTTGCTCTACGAATTTATTGGGGAAGAAGAAGAGGGCGGCCAGATGTTCTTGGGTAGCTTTCAAAAGACCGGTTATGTAATTGACTTGTTAGAAATTCAGTCTATTTCTTTTGATGGGCATCTTTCGATAAATCTATTGGACGATGATATATTGGAAATTGAATACCGAGATTTTATCATCCATTCAAATTTTCCGAACTCACTTGCTCAGTCCAATTATAAAGAGCCAAAGGTTATCCCAGTACGATCCAAAAACAACAATAAGCGAATCAACAGAAGTCGAAACGAACAAAGCGTCGGCTCTAAATATTACCGTATTCAAAAGGACGGGGATTTCATAGCACTTGCTACTAGGAATCAGGATGCCATCGCTAAAGTATTTCCACAGGTTTCTTCTCGTATTTTAAGTTTGGAAGAACTCGAACAACTTAAGCCAGATGAACTGGAGATGATGCGCAACGAATTGTACAACTGTCACGGTTTTAACAATGTAGATGTATTGTTAGAAAACTTCTTCTTTGAAAAAGGGTGGTTTCAACCAAAGATAAAAATCAATCTAGAAGAGATGAACGAGATCGAAAAAATCAATTGGCAACGAATGATGAAGTTGAAATAATCATCTCCTCTTCTTAAAGCCTTTCTCCGCTTTTTTCAAACCCTTGCTAAGATTAATGCACTGACTTGGCTTTTTTATCTGCTCTTTACTTTCCACGACTACATCTTCAAGGTCTTTATCATAAGGTACTGCAAACATACATTTTTCAGGGCCAGCTTTCATGGTAACCAATCCTTTTGTTCCACCGCAGAAGTGAATTTCTCCAGGATGATTTACGGCTAGCTCATATTTTGTAGAACTATTGTTAGAACGGAATTTTAATACCGCGCCATTACCCGTTATCTTTTTCTCCGCAGGGATTCCGTAAGCGATTTTATCAACGGCTGCCGACCATTCTCCGTTCTGCTCCTTCATAGACATGTAAACGACTGGTTCATAGCCAAACATGTTTTCACTGAGAACTTTTGGAGCTCCTGTACTTACAAATAGCTTTTCGCCAAAGCGGCTGTAATAATCATTCACAACAGTCATGCAACTCTCCTGAAAAGAATAAAGCTTTGAATCTCCATCATCATTCATGATGCAAACGCCCCCTTCAGAACGATAGGATTTCTGCCCGTCCACATCAATAAAGGTGATGCATTCTGCATTTGTAAAACCATTGTTATCATTATAGTCAACACAAGCTTTCTTTGTCTCAAAGTAGACATTCTTCTCAGGGGTAAACCAAGGTTTTAAATCAAAACCATACAGCTCGTGGCATTCTTGATTCACGAGTCCTTGCGATTTTTGAAAATCAAGGCATTCCTTTTTCGTTTCAAAAACATTGGAGAACCCTTCTGTTGGTTGGAAGCAAGCGCAGCCATTGTATTCATCACTAAGTTGGAAAACAGCGTGGCCCATTTCGTGGATGGCTGTTCCATGATTATAACTTTCCGCAGTGAAAACATTTTGCGCCAGAAAGTGGATATTACCATATAAATAAGCTCCGTCGCTATAAGGTTTTTTATGCAGCAAACCGAAAGCATCAATCCCTGTAATCATTTCACTTTTCATGAATTCAGGATAATGTTTTGGATCAGTAAACTCCTGAGCGATTTTTAAACCATCAGCCTCTTGTTTGGTATAATAAAAAGTCCATCTTTCCTTTCGGTCGTTCATTACATTACTTTCGTGAAATCCATCAAAAATTAGTTTATGAGTATCCTCTAAAAAGTCTTTCCAATCTTTTTTGAAATCTACATCTGGGAAAAAACAAAGGTTGAAAGTCTCCGTCAGATCAACACGGCAGGCGCTGTAGAGAAGGATTTTGTCCTGTGGCCAGGGAGAGGTTCCAGCATCAAAAATAGCAAGGCGTTCGCTCACATTCCCTTGTAAATCAATGACCTTAAATATATATTCTACCTGACTATGCTTTGGGAAGCCTTTGGCGTAGCGATGATTGAGCGTCATTTCTTGCTGTCCGTTTCCTTCCCAGGTTTTCACTAATCCCCATTGACCTCGTGTTCTTTTTTGTTTGGACGGAAGTTCGTCATCGTTCAGGTACAATTCAAATTCGTAAACATGTAATTCTATTGTTAGAATACCAGCGGGTTCTTTTATTTTTGATTTGAAAGTTACAGCGGAGTTATTGTCTGGGTGTAGTGGGGCGTGCATCCAGTAGTCGAATTGGGCGGTGCCTTTTGCCGTCGTTTCTGTCTCAGTGTTTATTTCCTGAGGTGGGTCAGAGGGAACGGGTTGGAACAGTTTGCAGGAGCACATGATAGAAAGAGAAAGCAGCAGCAAAAAAAATAGGGGATTACGTGTTTTCATTACTTTAAAACAGTCAAATTGAAGTTATTGTTTTGTCTGAAGAGGGCTTGGAATATGTGGAGAAAACCCCACGGAGTTCGCAGAGAACTTAGGTGTACAGGTTTTATTTGGTCGTTATGCTAAAAGAGCTCAGCGCTCTCTGTGCCTCTGCAAAATATTTTCAATTACTTCGCCCGCATTGCTTCCACTGCATCCATCCCCGAAGCCCGCAGCGCAGGAATAAACCCAGCTGTCAATCCAATACAAGTAGACCAAATCAAACCACTGATAATATTATTTGTCGAAAGATTAATCGCAAAACCAATATCCATTGCTGTAATGGCATAGGTCAGTCCATAAACAAACAACAACCCGATCAGCCCACCGAGTAAGCATAATATTATGGCCTCAATTAAAAACTCCATCAGGATCACATAACGCTTTGCGCCAAGCGCTTTTTTTATACCTATAATGTTGGTTCGTTCCTTCACAGATACAAACATAATATTAGCAACACTAAAGACGCCTACCAAAATAGCAAAACCTCCGATGATCAAACCGATGATGCTAAGTACATCAAAGATAGACTGAAAAGCATCTTGCATGATACTGATTTCATTCAAACCAAAATTATCTTCCTCTCTAGGTTTTAATCTTCGGTGCGACCGTAAGACTCCTGTTAGTTCATCTTTTAGCTCGTCATTGCTGACACCCGCTGCGGCTTTAACAGCTAAACTGGCATTACCAAAAGGATTGTCTGATTCTAGGTTGGCCACTTTCTTGGCGAGCTCGAAGGGTAAGATCATTAAGTCATCAAAATTGGTAAAGCCTATAATGCTTTCCCCCGCTTTTTCTATGATGCCTATAACTTGAAGTTTACGTCCCATTAGGCGAACGGTTTTGCCAACAGGCTCTATTGTTCCAAATAATTCAGCGGCCGTATTATGACCGAGGATCACTTTTGGTGCGCCGTAGTGATATTCGGAAGGGGAGAAGTAACGGCCTTTCTCAAACTTGAGCGAATACATTTCTGCAAATTCAAAAGTA
>JBGCDT010000221.1:0-4404 GCA_045105695.1 Saprospiraceae bacterium
CCGAAGGACTGGAAGCGGCACAGTTAAATATCCTTAGTGTTCCTTTGAACTTGACCTATACTTTTGATAACTCCGGAAAGTGGCAATGGTATGCTTTAGCAGGAACCTCTGCTAAGTTAGCCACGATTAATAATTTTGATAACAAGAAAGAGAGTTTTGGAGGTGGAAGTAGAAACGGTGATCCTAGAATTCAGGCGATTACTACGCCATCAAATGAAGAGAAGGACGAATATCTTGGCGCTTTTGAGGGCGGGAAATTCAGAAGTAATCTTTTCTTTACCGCAAACCTCGGATTTGGAATGGAAAGATACGTTACCCCTCGCTGGTCGGTATTCTTTCAGCCGACTTACCAGCACTCTTTTTACAAGGAAGGTCTAAGTCCTAATAATGATCGGATACACTCTATGTCTCTATTCTTAGGAACAAGAGCAACGTTGAAATAATGTTTTTTTAAGGTTAATAAATTAGAAAAGCCCGAATGATGCGAATCATTCGGGCTTTCTGATAGATAAGAAATTTTTAGAAACCTAGTTACTGTACTTCTCTGTGTAGTTCATTACAGCAATAGTAGCTCCTTCCTCAAGGCTGTTTTTTAATATCTCAACATCTTCTACAATTGCTCCCCAAGAAGAAATTGAGAATCCGTCACCATCTGTTTCGATGTAAGCTTGTGAAGCTAATTCAAATTCTTCTGGAGTTCCATCCGCAGTCAGGGTAAGGGTAATTGATCCAAATGTCAAAGGAAAACTAATTTGGTCATCTGAACAAGTGTACGCTACCACAGATGAATCTGGCAATACGAGATCTCCCTCACCAATGATAACAACTTCTTCTTCTGAGTTAAAATTGAAAGCAATGTAACTAGCTTCTTCAACATCAGTAGTGAATACTTCATCTTCATCAAGGTCTGTATCTGCAAGAGCTACAGATTCGATGTTACCGCCTACATTAGTCCAGACTTCGATCGGTCCTCTTTCAATTCCTTTGAAGGTAGCGATGACTGGGTAATCTAAATCCTTACCGCTGTCGTCGTCTTTTCCACAGCTTGTTAGAAATAGCGTTGATACAAATAAAAAGAACAGTGCATTTTTTAACATAATAAAATAGTTGATTAGGTTAGAATATAGATGCTTCCTTAATGGGCATCAATATGATTAAATAATTTAAAGACAGTCAGGAGAACGTAAACTGGGGGGAATAAGCGGCTTTGGGTTTAGAAATTATTTTGTGAGGGGTTTTAATATTAGAATGTTGTTTTCTAAAATGTTTGTTCGAGAAGATATCGGTAATATAACACCATAATCTTTTCTTGAAATTGTAAAGTATCTAGGGAATCGTGCGGCTTCAAATCTCCCTTCCTTAATTCTCAAACGACCGTTTTATAGAAATAAACACTTTCGTTCGAATTCCTTACCTTTGTGCCGTTTTTGAACAGAAAAACTTTGTCATTGCATTCTAATAAAAGGGAATCAGTCGTGTTAAAAGAATTATTACAGACGATCATCCGAGTTGTATCGGACACCCGTTTATCGGATACCGTTTAAAAGACAGAGCAGGAAATAAATTATGAGTATTACAAACGAAATAAATAAACGTCGCACCTTTGGAATCGTCAGTCACCCGGATGCGGGTAAGACGACTCTTACCGAAAAACTCCTTCTCTTCGGTGGAGCCATTCAAACTGCGGGTGCCGTAAAGTCCAATAAAATAAAGAGAAGCGCGACTTCCGATTTTATGGAAATAGAGCGACAGAGAGGAATCTCCGTGGCTACTTCCGTCATGGCTTTTGAATACAGAGACAAAAAAATTAATATCCTCGATACGCCTGGACACAAAGATTTTGCGGAGGATACTTACCGAACTTTGACGGCAGTCGATAGCGTAATTGTAGTGATCGACGTGGCGAAAGGGGTGGAGGCACAGACGGAAAAACTCGTGGAGGTGTGCCGCATGCGAAATACACCCATCATTGTTTTCATAAATAAATTGGATCGAGAAGGCCTAGATGGTTTTGATCTCTTAGATGAAGTGGAGCAAAAACTGGGACTGACCGTGACGCCACTGAGTTGGCCAATCGGCATGGGACAACGTTTCAAAGGTGTTTACAATCGTTATGAAAAACACCTGAATTTATTTTCCGCTCACGGCAAACAAACTTCAGACGATACGATTGCTTTTACGGATTTGTCAAATCCAGAATTGGAAAAATACATTGATGAAAAGCCCGCTGAGGAATTGCGCTCGGAAGTAAATTTGATTGAAGAGGTTTATCCAGAGTTTGATCGGGAAGCGTATTTGAATGGAAAACTGAGTCCAGTTTTCTTTGGATCTGCGATTAATAATTTTGGTGTAAAAGAATTGTTAGATTGTTTTGTGGAAATTGCACCTTCGCCACTTCCTCGGATTACAGAGGAGCGCGTGGTCGATCCGGAAGAAGATAAATTCTCTGGTTTTATTTTTAAGATTCACGCGAATATGGATCCGAAGCACAGAGACCGAATTGCCTTTTTGAGAATCTGCTCTGGGAAGTTTGAACGAAATACAAATTACCTGCACGTTAGAAATGAAAAGAAAATAAAATTTTCTAATCCAACTGCCTTTATGGCGGAAAAGAAATCGGTTGTTGATGAAGCATTTCCTGGAGACATTGTGGGTTTATACGATTCTGGGAACTTCAAGATCGGGGATTCGCTTACAGAAGGAGAGAAGTTACACTTTGTAGGTATACCGAGTTTCTCACCTGAGCAATTCCGTTATGTCAATAATGCGAACCCGATGAAATCCAAGCAGCTCGACAAAGGTTTGCGACAGCTCATGGACGAAGGAGTCGCACAGCTTTTTACCAGAGATCTCAACGGTCGAAAGATCATCGGAACGGTCGGAGCACTTCAGTTTGATGTCATCCAATATCGTCTAGAACATGAATACGGCGCGTCTTGTACTTACGATCCCATTGCGCTTCACAAAGCTTGCTGGATCAGCAGTGACGACAAAGAGGCCTACAACGAATTTCTAGATAAAAGAAGAAGAGACATGGCTAAAGACAAAGATGGAAAGGAGGTGTTTCTCGCAGAATCCAAATGGATGTTACAAATGGCACAAGAGAATTTTCCAAAAATTAATTTTCACTTTAAGAGTGAGTTTTAGAAGGGAGTCTTTAGGAATTGGTCTTTAGTCTTTAGGGCACTTACTTAATATGTGATGTAGCGTATCAATATTAGCTAATTTACGTTAGATCGAAACTAAAGACCAAAGATCAGAACTTATAGTATCAGAATAAGAACTGAGTGAAGTTAAAAGTTAATAGTCAACAGTTAAAAGTTATAAAAAATGTCCGATAATCAATTTCAGAAACTAACCTCTCATTGCAAAGAATACGGATTTATATTTCAGTCTAGCGAAGTATACGATGGTCTCGCTGCTGTTTACGACTACGGTCCTTACGGAGCAGAGTTGAAAAACAACATCAAAAATTACTGGTGGAAAGCGATGGTGCAGATGCACGAAAACATAGTCGGAATTGACTCCGCTATTTTCATGCACCCGAAAGTATGGAAGGCTTCCGGTCACGTCGATGCATTCAATGATCCGATGATTGACAACAAGACGTCTAATAAAAGATACCGTGCCGATCAGTTGGTGGAGGAGTATGTGGAGAACAAGGTGATGAAGAAAGCCAACAAAGAAATTGAAAAAGCTCGGAAGCGTTTTGGAGATGCTTTCAATGAGGAAGAATACAAAACAACGAATCCGCGGGTAATGGGTTATTTGGAGAAAGCCAAAACCATTTTGACGCGTCTGAATACTTCATTGACCAATGAAGACCTGGAAGATGTAAAGGCATTGATTGAGGAATTGGAAATCGCTTGTCCGGAATGTGGCTCTAGAGAGTGGACGGATGTTCGTCAATTCAACCTGATGTTCAATACGCAATTGGGAACCATTGCTGGTGAAGCTGGTAAGTTGTACCTCCGACCAGAAACTGCTCAAGGTATTTTCGTCAACTTTCTAAACGTACAAAAAACCACTCGTCAGAAAATTCCTTTTGGAATTGCACAGATCGGTAAAGCCTTTAGAAATGAAATCGTAGCTCGTCAGTTTATTTTCAGAATGAGAGAATTCGAGCAGATGGAAATGCAGTTTTTTATTCGTCCAGGAGAGCAAAAAAAATGGTATGACTACTGGAAGGAAACGCGTATGAAGTGGCACCAGGCATTGCATCCAGCAAATAAACTCCGTTACCACGACCACGAAAAACTAGCGCACTACGCGGATGCGGCTTTAGACATAGAATTTGAATTCCCATTTGGTTTTAGAGAACTGGAAGGTATTCACTCTCGTACGGATTTTGACCTCAATCAGCACCAGGACTTATCAGGTAGAAAACTACAGTACTTCGATCCA
>JBGCDT010000222.1:0-8859 GCA_045105695.1 Saprospiraceae bacterium
CCATAATCATCAGAAGCATCTCCGACAAAGAATAGCAAGGTTTGATCTGTACTGTCCTCAAATTTTTCAACTTGAATCGTTGGATGCAAATCAGGAATCACTGTAATTGCATAAGCGATAGAATCTGCATTCGGAAGTTCAGTGTTAGAAACAAAAATTTTATAGCTCTCATCTTTCAATGCTCTTTTCTTGAAAGTGAAAAGTTCATCTGAGAAGCGATTGGTTTCAACTGTCTTTGCATTTCCAGAAAACTGAACTTGAATCAAATCTGTATTTGAAGAATTGAAAACCCAATCCAGATTCGTCCCCATTGGAACAACCATGTCTCCGATGTTAGCAACTGTTTCATCTTTTCGTTGAGTGTAAGCAGGGTAATCCAGCTTTACTTCAAAACCAAGAATATTCGGCTTTTTCAAAACATGAAGATTATAAGCTTGTGATTCTACGCCACTAGAGAACACATAAAAATCAGTGTCTTTTTGCACATTGCTAAATCGATAAGAGAAGCTTCCATCTTCTTCCTTATTCAATCTGTATTGATAATTGTCAATGTTTATGAAAACTTCATTGGGTTGTACTTCTCCTTCGATAGCGACATTCAACAAGTAGTCTTCAAACTGCACAACGGTCAATTGCTCCTTATCTATTTCAAAACTAAATGGAGCCGCTCTTTCGAATTCTTCATTGTTGTTTATCAGTCGATTCGTACTGTCTTTAATGATACTAGGCGCTGCAAAAAGTACGATCAATAATAAAAGTAATGGAGGTAGTGCGTAACGTAAATATTTTTTATTCTGAGAAAGATTGATGGCAGTTGGGAAAGGAACAGGTTTGATTTCTTCTGTTTTCTGATTGATACCAGCCATAATCAAAGCGGCATCTTTTGAATTACCAGCTTGTTTCTTCAACTGAAGAATATTTAGGAGTTTATCTTTTACATCAGTGAAATGCTGACCGATAATCTCAGCAGCTCGCTCATGCGAAATCACTTTTCCCAACCTGAAATAATGTAGCAAAGGCATGAACACCCAGCCGATCAAAGCCAGCGCACTGATTCCTACAAAAGAAAAGAAAAGCAACTTTCGGCCACCTTTACCAAAGAAAAATTGATGTTCGAGAAGATTCATGATGAGGAAGAGACCGAGGATAAGTCCTACGCTATACAGCGCACCTCTGATGAGCTGATTGATGTAGAATTTTCTGGTAAACTGATCGAGTTTATTTATGAGAATCTGATAATTGTCCGCCATAACCGTTTGTTCTTTTTCCAATTTAACTGTAGATGGGTGTAGCCCAAATACTCTGTACGCAATTTTAGCACAGGGTGTTACCCTAAATAAACAGGGAAACGCATTTCTATGTTGTATCCGCTAACGGACTAAATTAGCGATTAAGTTACATATAATCAAGCCTTTAGATACGAGTAAAGCTATTGTTTAAATAAAAGAGCCATTTACTGAAATTTGCCAATGCATAATTTTCAATAAATGGCTCTGAAAGCTTAATTAAAAAAGCTTACAGTTACTTAAAATTTGTATAAATCATCTTTAATTGTCCGTTGGTCTCCGCAGCACTGATCTCTTTGATGACTTCTCCAAGAGCAGATGCCCGTGTTTTCAAAACCTCAGGATCTCTTCCACCGGTAGCTGCTTTTTCAAGGTAAAATTCTTTCAAGTCAAAAATACCCTTGGTTGCAGCAAATCGTTTCCACTGAGAAATATCCTGATCCATAGCAACTACTCTTAACTTGTCAACACTTTTGTCAGCTGAATCAAAATCTACGGATTGAACTAAGGAAGAGTAATTGTCGAAAAAAGAGAAAGCTGCAAAAGCATCCATCTTATCCCAGTTATTTTCAAAAAAAGCAAGGTTTGATTTATCTGGAATCATACCGTATACATTTCCGACAGCTTGAATGACGTTTCCGTTATCATCAGATTCCATCTTCTTAGCGTAGGTTAGCGCTTCTTTTTCATCTACCTTAGCCAGTGCGCCTAACGCAGATGCAACTACTCGATAAGCTTCCTTTTGATTCTCAATGGCTTTGCGCATAGCTGGTGCATTAGCTTTGTCTCCAGCCTCTCCAATAAAAGCGAAAGCGGCTGCACGTACTTTTGAATGTGGATCATTCTTAGCGAGATTTCCCATTTTTGTTTTTACAGCAACAGAGGCAGTTGATGGATCAATATATTGCATTGCTGTACTTCTGATTGCCCAGAATGGATCATCTAAAGCTTCGATCATCACCTGCTGGGAAGCTGATTCTGGGCTTCCTTTCAAAGCTTCAACGGCCTCATAACGATCTAGGAATAATGGCGCGTTATAAAACTGAAATACATAGTCTGCTTCCGATTTATTGTCTAATTTCTCCCAAAGTAAAACACGATCTGCATCTACGTTTACGAGTGTTGGTTTTGAACTTACCTTAAATTGAAAAGCTTGCTTGCGCTGATCCATAACAATATACTCACGTCTTGGCTGATTGCCTTGATAGATGTCGATGGAAATGGGTAACTGAAAAATAGCAGGAAAGCGATCCGTGTTTTGAGTTTGTTCTAACAATACTTCTACAAACCCTCTTTCCGAATCATAATTGTAATCTATCTTCACTTCGGGATGACCGGATGCAAAATACCATTGATTGAAAAACCAGTTCAAATCTTCACCTGCAATTTCTTCCATCGCCAGTCTTAAATCATGCGCTTCTACAGCAGTGTAAGCATTATCAACCAGGTATTTTTTTAGCCCTGCAAAGAAAGCATCATCGCCCATATAGTTGCGCAACATGTGTAGTACCAATCCACCTTTGTTGTAACTATGCGCGTCGAACATATCTTCTTTGTCATTATATCCAAAGTGGATTAACGGATGTGCACCACCTTGTGCTACAGATCCTACATAGTTATTCTTTTCATTCAATCGGTGCTGCTCTGCTTCGTCTACACCATATTTATGTTCGAACCATAAATACTCGCTGTAGTTGGCAAATCCTTCATTCATAGTAAGGTTTGCCCAGGATTCACAAGTAACATAATCGCCAAACCAATGGTGGAACATCTCATGTGCAATAATCAACTCATTGTGATCATCGATCAGTTCTCGATTTGTCTTTTGAATGAATTCTCCGAAAATAACACCAGTCGTATTTTCCATGGCGCCAGACACATAATCCCTAACAATAATCTGAGAATACTTTTCCCAAGGATAACTAACCCCTAATTTATCAGAGAAGAAAGTGAGCATTTCTTTAGTATTGGAAAAAATGCCTCGTGCAGATTCTTCATACTCTGGCTCTACAAAATATTCAACGGGTTTGCCGTTCCAGGTTTCTTTGATGACAGCAAAGTCTCCCACTGCGACCATGAATAAATAAGGCGCGTGTGGCAAACTCATTTTGTAATAATCAGTACGGGTTCCGTCGCTATTCTTTTTGCTGTCTACCAAAGTTCCGTTAGAAAGCGTTTTGTACTTGTCCTGAACAGTCAGGGCTGTTTCTTGAGTACAACGCTCGTTTGGTTTGTCAATGGTTGGAAACCAGCGAGAGTTCCACTCGGTTTCTCCCTGCGTCCAGATTTGCTGTGGTTTGTTTGGATCTTCTCCCCTTGGGTTGATGAAAAACAGACCCTGATCTGAGGTAATTGCAGCAGAGCCACCACCTGGAGCGACCTCCGCCGGTTTTGCAGTATAGTCAATAAAGACTTTGTATTCCTGACCAGAAGGAATGGTTTTTCCCAAATCAACAACTATTTTCTGACCGTCATATTCGTATTTCAAAGGCGTACTTCGATCTGCGAATGTAATGTTATGAATGTCGAAACCCTTAGCATCCAGAGAGAGTTGATCTACAGGATAGAAGTAAGGTTTTACGGTCAAAGTTGCTTTGCCCAATACATGTTCTTTAGCCCAGTCGAAACGCAAATCCAGTTTCGTGTGCACAATGTTATTTCTTAAAGTAAAACTTGGGTTATATCTGGGGAGTGTGAATTCCTCTGTCTCTTTTAGATTGTCTGGTTTGTCTGCTGTGATGAACATGGTATCCAACATGCGTTCTTCCACTGTAACAGTAGGAGCGGTGACAGTTCGTGATTTGCAGCCCATTAAAAGGATTGAGCAAAGGAGTAAAAGGGAGAAGTATTGTTTCATGAAAATATTGGTTACTAGAAAATAGAATTGATTGTAGTTTATTTTTTTAATTGGTTTGAGATACTTCTGCTTTCGCAAAAATATCCAATAGCTCTTGCTCAATAGGAAATGGTTTCAACGGTGGAACGTTTGCTCCACCTGGATTGCCTACAGGTATTTTGCCTACAAAAGATTTTATACCACCAAATACAAGCCGTGGTATCTGACCGAATACTTCTCTGTAGTTTTTTATTCTAAAACCAAACTTGAGCATTTTCCAGTGGATTAAGGAATGAGCATAAGGATATCGCTGACCAATAATATGTGCTCGTTCTAAATGATTCCATGCCATCGAAAGATTTTCACCGTCAATTGCTGTTCTATAATTTTTCAGTTCTTCTTCAAAGAAAGGTTTTAGCTTTTTAGGAATTAGAGTGTAAAACTTCATTTGCTGAAAAGTTGTGATAGTTAAAAACTAAACAGATACATTATAATCTCTTAGCACATTATTCAAGGAAACTTTCTTATCCGTACTTTCTTTTCTTTTTCCAATAATCAATGCGCAATTCACCTGATAATCTCCTGCTGGAAATGACTTGGTATAACTACCAGGAATAACAACAGAACGAGCAGGCACTCTTCCTTTTAACGTCTTTGGTTTCTTTCCGGTTACATCAATGATATGTGTAGACTGAGTGAGCACCACACCAGCACCTAAGACTGCTTCCTCTTCGACATGAACTCCTTCTACAACGATGCAGCGCGAGCCAATGAAACAGTTATCCTCAATAATAGTTGGAGTGGCTTGCAATGGTTCTAAAACACCACCGATTCCCACACCACCACTAAGATGCACATTACGTCCGATTTGGGCGCAAGATCCAACAGTTGCCCAAGTATCTACCATAGTACCGCTACCAACCCAAGCTCCGATATTGACATAAGAAGGCATCATAATTACTCCTTTCTCAAGGAAAGCTCCCTTTCGAGCAATAGCATGAGGGACTACTCGCACACCAAGTTTTGCGTAATTCTTTTTCAAAGGAATCTTATCGTGAAATTCAAAAGCACCTACTTCTATCGTTTTCATTTTTTGAATTGGAAAATACAGTAACACTGCTTTTTTGATCCATTCATTGACAGTCCAACTGCTTTTCTTTTTCCCAGGTTGAGCTACCCGAAGAGTTCCTTTGTCAAGTAACTTTATTACTTGTCTAATACTCTTCTGATATTCTTTTTTTTCCAAAAGAGAACGATCTGCCCAACAGGCTTCGATATTTTTTTTCAGGTCTTTCATAGTTGAGTTTTTTATTTGGTGATACGGTAGCGAGTTACCGAACCGGACATCCGCTACCCAATTTAATTTGCAAATGTCTGAAAACTAATTAGTAATCCTTATAGTTTGGCTCAGTGAATTGGTAAATGAACTGATATAACAGAATAATCGGATTATTTCCGATTATGTATTTCAATTGATACATAATAGTGTTACATTTACATTAGTTAATCGGAAATAATCCGATTATAACAATAAATAATGACGATATGGATTTTAGAATGAAGATTAAGGAATATGCTGAAACCCCTATATCCAGGCATTTAATTTTGGAAATACTAAGTAATTATAAAAGGCCCAACGATAAAATCAGTGAATTACTTAAAAGCAAAGCGCTTATTTCTATTAGGAGAGGATTATATATAATAGGACCTAAGTTGGACTTACCGTCCCCAGAGCCGTTTCTAATAGCGAACCACCTAAGAGGACCAAGTTATGTATCATTAGAATCGGCATTGTCCTATTGGAACATGATACCAGAGAGAGCTTATGAAATAAGTTCGGTAACCATAAAGACTTCAAAACTATATAAAACTCCAGTTGGCCGATTTAGCTATCAGCAATTAAAGGTTCCATATTATTCATATGGAATAAAAAAGATAGACCACTTACCAAAACAAACGATGTTAATTGCTTCACGTGAAAAAGCCTTATGCGACAAAGTAATGTTAACGCCCAATGTTAATCTCAGAAGCATTAAACAAACGAAAGCGTTTCTAATGGAAGATCTTCGTATAGACAATGAAGTGTTATCCACATTAGATACAGAACTTATGAAATTATGGATTGAAAACGCGCCTAAAAAAAACAACTTAAAAATGCTTATTAAAACGCTCACAGAATTATGATAAAAGACTGGTTAAAGGAATACAATCCTAAAAATGAAGAAGAGATAATATCTGCGTTACGAGAAATAATGCAAGAAATTACTTTAGCAGGTTTGTCAAGAACTGACTTTTTCGAAAAAGCGGCTTTTTATGGAGGAACCGCTCTTCGGATTTTCTATGGTTTAGATAGGTATTCAGAAGATTTGGATTTTTCTCTGCTTGAACCTAATTCTGATTATTCAATTGAGCCCTATTTTAAAGCGGTTTTGGATGAGTTTCAATCCCTAGGCTTGACCGTTAGTATTAGAGAAAAGAAAAAGACAAAACAAACAGCGGTTGATTCTGCTTTCTTAAAAGCGGAAACGATATGGAAAGAAATTGTACTCGAAGAGGTTATCAAAGAGACAGGCGTGCGATCAAATAAGACTTTGAAGATTAAAATCGAAGTCGACAGACAGCCACCATTAAATTTCAAAACAGAGGAAAAATTATTACTCCGCCCATTTTCTTTTTATGTGAAATGCTTTACTAAGCCGAGTCTGTTTGCAGGTAAAATGCACGCCTTATTATTTAGAAAATGGAAAAACAGAGTCAAAGGAAGAGACTGGTACGACCTGGAATGGTATATCAAAAAAGGCATTCCATTGGATGTAGATCACTTCCTGTCAAGAGCTAAAGACTCCAAAGACTGGCAGGAGGATAACATTTCTAATGAACATATTATCGAACTATTGAATACTAAGATTCAATCCGTTTCATTCAGTAGCATTAAAGAGGACGTTGTTCGATTTATTGAAAATGATGATGGTTTAAATATTTGGAGCCCCCAGTACTTCAAAGACTTAGCAGACAAAATGAAATTTGAAAATCAGTAATATGGAAATAGACTACTAATACTGACTCAAAGGTTCTTCCACAAAAGTCTTCATTACTTTCAACCCAAGCGCAGTGGCCGTACGACTATCAAAACCTTTGTCCATGAAATAATCTTCCAGGCGAACCAGCGTTTGAAAGTAACTAAGCTTCAAAGGAGTCAACAACTTTTCGTGTAGCGCATCTTCCTTGCCCCATTGATCCATCTTGGTCCAAAGGCTTTTGTTCCATGTAGAAATGGATACGTGTGCATCTTGTGATAAAGTCTGAGGTGCGAGTAATAAACGAGAGCGCAAGTACTCACTGCTCTTATTCTTTTGGCTTACCTTATTGGTATTCAAATCTTTTAGAATGGTTTCCAAGAGTTTGAATTCTGGCCACTCAAATAAAGTCATGGCATCTTGAATTGGATAGCTCTCTTCATTGAAATTAGCATAAGGGGCAAAAGCTTTTTTTGCTGCTTTCGGATGCCTTACAAATAACCAAGCCGGAGCTTCCACCTGCTCCTCGGCAGAACTCTGAATATATTTGAGGTGAAGAATCAGCTGATCTAACTTTTTATAATCGTAAGTAACCGTATAATCAAAAGGAGGTTTGTTTTCCAATTTCGTTTTGGCGAAAGCTTGCTTTACCGCAGCATTCATCAAGTTATTAACTTTCTTTCCAGGACCTTCTTGAGTGAAAACTGCATAGGCTTGATAAGCTTTTGCGACTGCTTCCTTACTATTCTCAAAAGCATTAATTGCCTTCTTAGGATTTGCATCTAAAGTATTGACATAGTGCTGAAGAATGTGATCGGCAGAACGTTCTGTCATCTCTTCTTCCATGCTTGTGAGCAAAATATATTTTTTCAATTGTCTGTTGGTTTGCTGAATCGCGTCCCAACCTTTCTTAGTTCCAGGACCATAGAAACCGTCAAGACTATTTTTGTAAACACCTTCTTGTTTCATAATCATTTGAAGATTGTAAGCAGAGTTACGCTTTACTTTAGCTCTTGTTTTTGGAACTGGTATTTTAGCGATGCTGCTGCTAACGGGTGCTGCTTTAGAAGGAGCTTTGGTTTTCGTTTTTGGAGCTACTTTCTTAGCAGGTTTTTTTTCTATAATTTCTTTGGACTTAGGAGTGAGTTCAGGTTTTGGTTCCAGGCGTTTTCCAACGACGTTGTAGTTATCTGGGATGACTACTTCCCTAGCAGTGAGCACTTCTGCTTCTTCGAGAACTTCTTCTTCAATAGGTTCTTCTATTTTTGGAGGAACTACGAATAAACTGGAGGCAGTACTTTTTTCTTCTTCGATTACAGTGGGAGCTTTTGTTTCTAAAGTAGTAGGTTGAACTAAAGGAGCCGAAGTGCTAACCATTGATAACTCCGTTGTTCCGAAATTCAAAATCCGACCAGCTTCGAATTCCGTAATTCGATGGATCAGTTTATCATTTATCGTTTTAGCGAAAGCGTCTTTATAACCTTTTGTTTTTAAAGAATTAACATGAGCATTGCTTTCTGCATCATCAGCAAAAGAAAGCGTCATTATTTTTACAGTGTTTCCTTCTGGTAAAGCGAATAACTCACCGGCAGCGGCATACTCTTCCCAGTTGATGTTTTTGCCAGCGGGTTTAGTGGCTAGTTGTATGACACGAGTGTTGTTACCTTTGCTCAGATCACGGCGTGTGATAAAAGCATTCAGATAGTTATTAGCTTTGATT
>JBGCDT010000223.1:0-8432 GCA_045105695.1 Saprospiraceae bacterium
CCAGACGGGGCATAAAACGTAGGCGATGCCTTAGCATCGGCGAGCCTGTCTAGTCGGCGTAGCCAGGTAGAGCTTTATAACGAAATACAGATCCAAAAGGCTTTTCATTTTTTAGTAAATTTAATTTGTACAGTTACTTAACCTCAAAAAACAATTATTTTTATGTTGAAGTTTTTAACGACTTCTCTTTTTTAGTTCATAACAAAATGTCAAACAACATGCTCCCTAATCAAACTGCACAAACTGCAGAAACTCAAGCTCAAATAAATCCAGCTGCTGCCGTAGAAATGCTAAAGGCTGGAAATGAAAGATTCCTAAACAATCAAATGCTTCAGCGTGACCTAGGTGCACAAATCGGTGCTACCTCTAAAGGTCAATATCCTTTCGCAACCGTTATAAGTTGCATCGACTCCAGAATGCCTACAGAGACTATTTTCGATCAGGGAATCGGAGATATCTTCAATGCTAGAATTGCGGGTAACTTTGTTAATGCAGATATTCTGGGAAGTTTAGAATTCGCTTGTAAGTTGGCTGGTTCTAAAGTCGTTGTTGTTATGGGACACACTTCTTGCGGTGCCGTAAAAGGAGCTTGCGATCATGCAAGTCTTGGAAACCTTACTCAGATGTTGGATAAAATTGCTCCAGCAGTAGATGCTGTTGAAACCGATGCTGGAGAAGCAAGAGATTCTACAAATCTTGATTTTGTAAATAAAGTATCCGCCAAGAATGTTGAGCTGACGATTAAAAGAATCAGACGTCAGAGTCCGGTTTTAAACGAAATGGAAGAAGACGGAGAAATTGCAATCATAGGTGCAATGTATGATGTGAAGTCTGGTACAGTAACTTTCTACTAATCGGTTTAACATAAGCTAGCTCTCTACATAGCCAATCTATGCACAATTACTTTCAATTTAGTTTTTTACTTTTTGTAATGGCATTGTTACCAAGTTCAATCTTTGCTCAAACAGGGGAGGATGAACTTGGTAACTGGCTTATGTATTTCGGTACTAACCGAATCGCAGACGATTGGAGTATCCACTCCGAAGTGCAATATCGTCACCACAAAGTTGCTCCAGTCAATATTGAACAGTTGTTATTGCGAACGGGACTTAATTACCATTGGAGTAGCAACGCGATACTAACAGGTGGCTATGCTTATATCGCTTCTCATGATTTTGAAAGCGACCAAAATGAACCAGAGTCCAGAGAGCATCGAATCTTCCAACAACTTATTCTAACCAATAAAGTCAGTCGCCTGAAATTTGAACATCGCTACCGCGTTGAACAACGTTGGGTCAATGGAGACTATCGTAATCGACTCCGTTATCGCCTTATGGTTTTCCTTCCAATCAATAAACCAACGATCACAAAAGGAACGATTTTCCTCGGAGTCTATGACGAGATTTTCATGAATACTGAGCAGACTTTCTTTGATCGGAATCGACTCTATGCTGCACTCGGTTATCAGATTAACAAAACGACACAGGTACAAGCAGGCTACCTTCGTCAGCGCGTAAATGCTTTTGGAAAAAACCATCTACAGTTCGCCGTCGTCTTCAATCCAGATTTTCGAAAAGAAAATTAAACAGTTCGAACAATTCTGAAGTATACGCGTGTTTCCGTCTAACGACGGAACCTTTCTATTATGAGGAAGCAAGCTTATTTCACTTCCAAGTAAGGCGCAATTTTCAAAAATACTTCCTCTTCCAGAACCACAATTTCCTTCAAGTCCTCCACTCGCTTAAAAGCTCCATGCTGCTGCCGATAGGCCACAATTACCTTTGCGATTTGATAACTGATATAAGGATGAGCCGCCAAGGTTTTTACATCACTTTCATTCAGTGCAATTTTTTGTAGCAGATCAGAAGTTTCTAGAAAAGGTTGAATTTTCTGAAAAGTGCTATCATGCAAACCATAGGTTTCTGCTACCTGATTGATGTTGACGAAGCCACCGAGTTTGTCTCTGAATTTTGTGATTCGTTTGGCATAAGTAGGACCGATACCACGAAGCTGCTGCCATTCTTCTGGGGTAGCTTTGTTGATGTCGATTGTTACTGACTTTTTTATATTTACAATAGGATTTTCAATTCGCTGATCAGAGTTATTGTAAGAGGTGACTGTCTCGTCGTTTGATGAGTTATAGGCAACGTTGTCTTCTGCGATATTTATATACGGTTCTAGTTCTTGGTATTGTATATCGGAAAGTCCATAGACTTTTTTAAGGTCTTCCTTTTTATAGAATCGGCCTCCTTTAGATCTAAACTTTATTAAAGTGCTACTCACTTTTTTACTAATTCCGAGTTGTAGCAACTCTTCAGTCGTTGCCGTATTTGGATCGAAAAACTGGAGCTGAATATCGCGTTTTTCGCTTTTGACTAGATTGGAAGCATAGACTGGTTTTGGTTTCCCAAATGCAGTGATGTGAATGTAAGAGCGTAGTTGTTCGTATTGTTTTGTAGAAAGTCCGTACATCTTTTTGAAGCCTTCCGGGTTGAAGAATTTACCACCTTTGTTTCTGTAATTGATAATGGTGTTCGCTAGTTTTGGCGAAAGCCCTAATAGTTCGAAGCTGTCTTTGGAAAGGGTGTTTGGATCGAAGAGAAACAACTGAATTGCTTGGTAGTTTTTCTTTTGGTTTTTATTTGTAAACGCATTGTCTGTCTTTTTTGCACCGGCAGAAGAGTTAGATTTTTCTGCTTGTCGTTTTTCAAGAAGGGCTATGGCTTGATCGAACTCAGCAAAATCTACAGGGCTTTCCGATTTGTAAAAAGAGTAGACGCGAGGAATGAGAAAGCAAACTAAGAGCAGTGTCAATAGACAAAGCACACCAATGCGTTCTCGTTTTGAGAAAAAGAAAAAGGTTCTTATTACTTGTTTCATTTGGATGAAGGTTTACTTTTTTGGAGATCTACAAGGAGTGCTCCTTTTTCATAAATAGAGTGGTAGGGGATATTCTCTTTTTGACAAGTAGTAATCCATTGCTCCGTTTGCTTTTTGTAGTTGGTCGTTCCGATTACTAAGTTTTTAAAATTAAAATGTTGTTTTAATTCTTCGATGGAATATTTAGCCTTGTTATGCAGAAATAGGTAGTCTATTTCTATGGGCGTATTGGGTAGTTGAAAATTAATTACATCAATAAAAGCAATGCGTGTATCATAGAACTGGACAAAAGGTTGTTGATACTTAAGAGGTCCATTGCTACAAGCGTTGTTGCTCTCTAACAATAGTGTTACAACTTTATCTGAATTGATAGAACTTCTATAATTCTCAGCGGCTTGTTTTTCTTTTTTAGCAGAAAGCGACTCGTTATGTAGAGTGATTACAGAATTGCCAGATACAAAATCTACCAGAGTGTTTTTAGGACTATGATAGAAGACGATGGTTGTCTGATCTTGTTGTTGAATATTGGTGAAAGCAGTTGCTCCCATGACTAAGACGAATAGGCCTAAACTGTAGATTGCCCACCTCAGCTGTTTACTATTTATAGCAATAACAACGGTAGAGATAATTAAGTATAACAATACAAATACACCTGCTCCAATCCAGATTCCTTCGATCAGTCCCGCGGGTAGTTTTCGAATTAAAAAGATCAAACCATTCATTATAGAGATCATCCACCAAAGCAATTTTCCAATAAAAGGACTCAGAAAACCAACATAGTAATGGCTGAAAAATAGCAGTGCTCCCAAAGCGATAATCACCGTCGCTGCCGGAACGACAATCAGTCCCGACAACCAGAAATACACAGGGAATTGATGGAAATAAAAAATACTTAAAGGAAAAGTCATCAGCTGCGCAGCCAACCCAACACTTGCCATCTGCCAAATATATTTGCCCAGCCGATTTTCGATGTACCACAATTTGTAGATCTTCGGTTGGAAATAAACGATACCGCCCACCGCAAGATACGACAACTGAAAACCAACTTCCATCAACAAAAATGGATTGAAAACCAACAGACAAAATGCGGAAGAAGCCAAGGTATTGTAAATACTTCCTTCTCGATTCAGGGACTGCGCAATGATAATTAAACTAAACATAAACGCTGCCCGCATCGCAGAGGGTGAAGCTCCAGAGATCAATGCAAATAACCAAATACCACCGAGCATGGCCGCTGGTTTGAAAAAACGCATAAACTTATTTCGCCAAAAAAGTAATCGCAACAATAGCCCTAAGCCCAGAAAAACCAAACCGATGTGCAAACCAGAGACGGCCATCACATGTGTCGCACCTGTACCTGCGTAAGCATTTTTGATTTCTTCATTCATCCCATCTCGGAAGCCAAGGAGCATAGCTGCACCTACTGCAAACTCATTTTCTGTAGGTAAATAAATCTTTAATGCTTTGATCAAACCCTTTCGAATGGCGCTTGTCTGAGCTATGATTGGATTGCCTCTATTGGAAGCTACAATGTCCCAGTTTTCTTTTTTAACAAAGGCTTGATGATAAACTCCTTTCATTCTCAAGAAGAATCGATAATCGAAAGCTGCTGGATTTTTTGGAGCTTCGAGTTCTTTTACCTTCGCAGAAAAGACGAGTCGATCGCCGTAGGCTGGAGCCTCTCTGAGTTCTGCTTGGTCGATGGAGAGCATGATACTTCCACAAGCGTTTTTTGGTTTTTGATCGATATTTATTTGATCGACGGTTAGTTTTACGCTAAGAAAACGGCCACTGGATTTTATATCTTCTACTGTTCCTAACAAGGTGTTTACATCACTGTTAGGAAGTGCGTTTCGGAAATGTTTTTCGCTATGAAAATCATTTTGGTAAATGGCCAGTTGGTAACCGATTACTAATAGTGTACAGTGTACGAAGAGGCTGAAAGTGTTCTTAAGGTTAGTTTCTAATTTACGATTTGCTAGAAGGGCAATTGAAAAGAATAACAATAGTATTACAACATTCAGCAAGTGTAAAACCGTGTTGAAATACAATCCCATCGCGATACCAATCGCAAGGGGAATCAACAAACGAACGAAAGGGACTTCTCGCCAGTTGAACATGGTAAGGTTGTTTTCTCAAAAAAGTATGTTGTAAATCGGGTAGCCCCGATGTTTTTTGAAGGTAGGGAAGTTTGTGGAGCTTGCAAAATTTTGTGGTGTAAAATCTCAGATGGTCTTTCTAAATAGGAGCTGCTTACTTTTTGTCAAGCATTGATAAATTTCTAAGAAAGAGTAACTTGAAAAGTTGATATATGAACATGAGTTAATATTATGAAAATATCATTATATTGTGCCATCCTAAACTTGCTTTTCTTCCAATCAGCAAAATTCCAAAACCATTTTATAAATAAATATGCCTCTTACGCAGATTGTTTTTCTGTGTAAGGAAACTCTCTGGATTGTGTGTAAGTCATTCGGTACTTGCAGTTACAGCAGTATTAATCTTACAGGGAGTGTTCTATTTATATAAAATGGTCTTCGCATTTGCTTCTGCAAAAACATTTCATTTTCACAACTAAAACTATTCTCATGAACAGTAGAACTCTCTACGTTTTCCTATTTCTGTTATCTTTATTTGTGACCACTTAGATAATGGTGGATCGGTCAGTATAAATGACAATGCGGAAGGCTGCAACTCACTAAATGAAGTGGTTACCAATTGTGGCATTAGTTATTGCCCCCTTAGCAATCTCGTTTTGGATACTCAGGAGAAGATCAATCAGTTTACTTTGAATTATCCAGGTTGTACAGAACTGAGTGTGGGGATGATAATTTCAGGTGGCGACATCGTTGACCTTACACCGCTACAAATCATAACTTCATTGAATGGAGATCTTACGATTTCTAATAACAGTTCCTTGACAACACTCAACGGGATTGAAAACTTCGTGGCGGGAGCAACGTCCTTGAGAGTCCAGGACAATCCTGTGTTGATTGATATTGAAGCTATAAGTGTGTTCGAAATTCCATTGACCAAAAATGTTTGGATAACGGATAATTCACTTTTAACAATTTGTGATTATGGAAATCTGTGTAATTATTATTCAGAAAAATTAGATGGTAATTTATTTCATGGGAATGGTGGAGAGTGTTGGAATATCACTGCTTTGTTAGCTTCTTGCGCAGGAGATGCTATCTGTCCAGAAGGAGATATTATTTTTAGTAGTCAGACAGAAGTTGATCTTTTTAGTGCCATCTATCCTAATTGCACTATCATTAACGGAAGTGTTTCTCTAGCTCCAAAAGCTGATATTGAAAATCTAGACGCATTGAAATACATAGAGCATATAACGGGTAATTTGCAGATTACTAATAACAAATCTTTCATCAGACTAGGACTCGAAAACCTGGAAAGAGTTGATGGAAATATAAAACTGGAAAATACGGGTTTGGATAATCTGGCAGGGCTGGAAAAATTACTTTATGTAAATGGTTATTTAAAAATTGGATACAATAATCACCTGATTTCTCTTGATGGCCCGAATGACCTCATTACGGTGGGAGGGCTGAAAATAGAACACAACCCAGAACTAAGTGATCTTAAAAAATTCACCCCTCACATAGATGGCTATTTAAAAATCAGAAATAATCTTTCTCTGGAAACCCTTAGTAACTTTCAATTTATTAGTGTAGCGTTTTTAGATGATTTAGAAATTATCAATAACTCCGCACTGGCCTTTTGTAGCGACACCCGCTTCTGCGAATATCTAGCGACAGATAAACCCAGAACGATTTTTGGCAACAGCGGTTCTTGCGAAACGGAAGCTACCTTGTCTCTAACCTGTACGAATAATCCTTGCGGTGATGAAAATTTGATACTCACTAGCCAGCAGGAAGTAGATGATTTTCCTATGAATTATCCAGACTGTTCGATCTGGAATGCGGATATAACTGTTTTAGGAAATACCATTTCTAATCTCGATAGCTTACATCAAATCGTGATCGTCATGGGCGAATTGATTATCGAAGGAACTGCACTGACAAACCTCTCCGGATTAGATCAGTTGCTTATGATAAACCGGAATTGCAAAATACTAGACAATGATAATTTGCTATCCATAGAAGGATTGCCAGAGCTCAGAGATAGCTTGATTGTCCAAGACAATGACCTACTTTCAGAATGTGCTATTGAAGCGGTCTGTAATTATATTTATAATTTTGGAGATGCGCTTTTTAGTAATAATGCGCTAGGTTGTGAGACTACTGATGAAGTAGAATCCTACTGCGCTTCGCTAAACGAAACCTGCGGGTCGGTTTCCTTTGGTTACTACGATGCAGAGGAAAACAGTGATGGTAAAGTCAATAATGGTAGTAGTGATTTGGAAATGTCTATCGACAAAGGTCAGCAAATCGTTGGCTTATCTTTTAGTGGGTTAAATATTCCTGCGGCTGCTATTATCGAAAAAGCCAGTATTCAATTTACTTCGGATCAAACGGATAATGTTAGCCCTTGTGAGTTGCAAATATACGGAGAGCTGAATGCCGCTGGAGAACCTTTTTACGAAGAACCGTTCAATATTTCTAATAGAACAAAGACATCTAATAGTGTGACTTGGTCACCTGATGAATGGACTGAAAAGAATCAGTCCGGTGAAGCTCAAAGGACTGTAGATTTCAGTTCAATCGTACAGGAGATTGTAAATCTGGAAAACTACAGTACTGCTACAGAAATTAATTTCATAATAGAAGGAACGGGCAAACGAACAGCTGATTCCTATGATGGTAATGAAGCCGGTGCGCCAAAATTATGTGTCGTCTATAGAGAGGAGGAAGAATCAGCCGCTCAGTATTCAAATCAGAATAACAATGCTTTTACAAATAATTCTGAAGCTAAGAAAATCAAAGCTTATCCAAATCCAGTCAGAAATATACTGACCCTCAATCTGGAGGATTTTGATTTGAAGAACACAGCAGTCAATATGTATAATACAATGGGAGTTAGAATTCTGACCGAAATTTTTTCAGAGCGTACTCCATCCAAAGTAAGTATCTCCGTAGAACATTTACCTAAAGGGTTGTACTATCTAATGGTCGATGAAAACGGTGAAAATTTAGATAATATTAAAATAGTGATTGAATAATCAGATATTGAAAAATTGCATAAAAGCCTTGGGTGAGTTCTAGATTAAATAGAATTTATTCGAGGCTTTTTTGTTTCAAAAAAGAAAATCATATTTTTATGACTTCAGTAAAATAGCTCGATGAAAAACAAAACCACAGACTACAAACCAATAGACTGCAACATCTACGATGAACTGGTCCTTCTTATCATGCGCAAACGAAAAATTAAATTAGAATTTCTAAATGGAAAAGATGCAACTACGGAAGCCGAAACCGTACTGACAAACATCTACACCAAAGAAGGCGAGGAGTTTATAACACTGCAAAATGGAAAAGATATTCGTTTGGATAAAATTCTGAAAATAGATGGCGAGGAGTTTCAGGGGACTTGTGGCTTGTGATGTGAGAAGGGGATAGCAGAGATTTTGAAAC
>JBGCDT010000224.1:0-19848 GCA_045105695.1 Saprospiraceae bacterium
TGGCATAATGATAAATGGTATCAAGTGAATGAAATAACTTAATTGGAGAAGGGTTCGTAACTTCTTGATTATTAGCAACCGCATTCGCCGCAGCTTCTAGTTCATCATTCCTTCGATTGAGATGGCTTCCCTTGATCTGCAAATCCACTATCGCTTTCTGTTCCATCCCCTTTCTGAAAAAAGCATAATCAGTAACGGTCCCATTTAATGAAAAAGGAGAGCGCTCGTAATCGAAAGTAATATCATCGAAATAAAGTTCGTCGCTATCAAAATCAAAGGTGCCACTTAGTTTTTTCACAGGCCAGGTTGCACGACTTAAATCAGCATCTACTTCATCCATATTAATCACACCATCGTAGCGCAACTCCGTTAAAAACTGCTTTGGGTCAAGCATAGCCTGTAGAGGAGTACTTGCTCGAAGCTGCAAATCCATTGCTCCATTCACAATCCTCGCCTCCTTTGCTAACAATTCATTTACATATAAAGGAACTGATGGAATTTCGATGTCAAAGATCACTTCCTGAACAGTATCCTGTGGAAAAATAAAATTAACAAACAAAGGAGCTGCCCCCATGAATTTTGCGCTAAGTTCATCTATCCGAATCATGGAAGAGTCCTGATAAGCAGCTTGGCGTGGCGTATACAACCTGGTTTGTGTAGCCACTTCCGTAAAAAACAAAGTATCATAACTCAGCGTATCAATCTTCAAATGTATGACTCCGTTTATATTTGTAGCTAAGCTCGTAAGGTTCTTTTTCCACTTTTCATATTCCCAGTTCGCCCCCACTTTGCTTTTGACTTTTGTTTGATTACTCCCTTTTGGGATCAGTTTATCTGCCCGAAGATGATTTAGGTGAATATTCAAATCTGTTTCCATCGCTTCGTTTCCGTAAAGCAAAAACTCAGGCAGATTATTCATATACCCCGTAACGTTCAATTCTGTTCCCAGCCAGTCCAACGAAAGATCTTGCAAGGTGGTCCACTTGTCATCAAAGGTGAGTTGTCCAGTCAATGCGGGGAAAAGTTCATCTCTGTTTTTCACATCTAATACTACATTATTGAACTGAGCAACTCCGTTCATATTCACTTTGCTTTCATCAAAAGGCGTTTTTATAATATCCTCAAAACGACCGCTGTAGAAAAAATTCAGCGTCGCTTCTCCATCTTGAAAAGTAGCTTTTTGAGAAGAGGATAGTAATTCGTTCAGGCGTGGTAGGCTCATATCCAAGCTTCCAGTAGCTTGTAACTTTGGATCTTTTAGCTCCGTGATTTTTCCAATCAGTTCAGCAGGGATAATCCCCATGAATTCGCCATTTAGTTTATCAATCACAAGACAGGCTTCCTCTGGGCTTCCTTCTCCGTCCTTATCACAATCGTTGGAATAGAATCCGCTTAGATCGGCAGCACTCATTTTCAGTTGCTCAAATTTCAGCTTAGCACCCCTTGTTTCAAAGTCCAATCGAACGACTGCTCGCTGACCGACTTGCATCAATTTATCCATCGTAAAAACAGCAGCTATGGGTTGGTCTACTACTACATTCTTCAAATTCGTTTTTATGGTATTGGAAAGCAGTGGCAACACCTCAGATAGAATCGCGGTAGGTTGACTTATTTCTAATTGGATATGATCAGGAGCTGCTCGAACGAAATCTCCTTTTAGTAAATATTTATTTTCAGCAACTTCCAAAAAACCATCAGTCAGTCGCAAAGAATCTTGTTGCCAAAAATGTTTTAGTTCTAATTCTAACAATCCACTTACATCTTCCAGAAAGCCTCCGTCCTTTTCATTAAAAACCAATGCATCGAAATGCGTGTCTCCTTTGAAGGTAGCGTACCACTCTTTTTCTACATCCTGAGCTGTTACAAATTGCATCGGACTGAGCTGCGCCCGTTGCCACTTGTTTTTGAATTGATTATCAAAATAGAAATCTAAGAAGGTAGCTTCCAAACTAGGTAAGCGACTAAAAATAGAAGCAGAAGCAGAATGCTTTTTATTGCTCTTTCTAGAACGATTGTTAAATCGGAAATTACTGACATCAGAACTGTCTTTCAAAAGGTAAATCCATATACTATCAGCCTTAATGGGTTCTATCTTTTCAATTCCCGAGTTATTTGTAATAAAAGACCAAGGATGAATAAACGTCTCTGCTTTTGTAATCTTTAAAAACGGGTCTTCTATTTTTTTATAATTAGATAATCGCAAGCCTTCCACTTCGACTTTCAAATCTGCAAGGCCGTTCTCCCATTCTAAGTGATAACCATCCAATCGTAGATTAGCATTCCATTTATCCTGAGCCATTTGTCTTAAGAATCGAAGAACGATTGGGTTATTGTCTTGTAGTATATACCAGCCCAGGCCCGTCAGCAGCAGAATAGACACTAGTAAAACCCCAAGGAATTTCAGCAAATTCCGTAGCAGCGATTTTTCTTTATGGGAAGCTTTGCCAGTCATCGTTTTTGAAAAAGAATAAAGGGCTTTGGTTTATTGGGGTTTAAACGTATGAGATCGGCAAATGATTTGAAAAGGATTGTCCAATTCTTATTATTAAATGATAAGTGATTGATCAAAAATAATGATAAGCTATTACCGAGACTATTTTTTGATTAGTCGAGGAATGAAAAACGGAGTTACCCCTAAGGGTAATGAGTATTTTTAAGACGAAGGGTAATCGAAAAAGAGACCGTAATAGGTTATTAATTATTTTGAGCATTCACTTACGTAATCACAGCAAGACGGTTTATCGTACAAAGAACCCAATTCTAAACTGAAACAAAGTATTCCCCTCATCACTTCGCGAAGCTGTAAAAGTCATGTTAAAACTCTCTGTATAAGGAACGAGGTAAACTCCTCCTCCATAGGAATAATGTAGCTGCTCAGAAGATTCTCCCTCCCTCCAGGTACGTCCTGTGTCGAACAAACCAAAGACGCCATACTTGATTGGAACCAATGGAGTGATCACTTTTCCAAAATGAAAACGCAAGTCTGTATTCAGAAAAGCTGCGGTATCTCCTCCAAAACGATTTCTACGATAGCCCCTGAAATTGGTCTGCTGGCCGAGGTAAGCTTTGTAGTAAAAAGGAACATCGCCATACGAGGAGATTAAGCCACCTCGCAAAGCCAGTGTCACTGGAAGGGCAACACCTGCTGTAAAGAAGGTGGAAAGATCTAGGGAGGAGCGCCCCCCTGTCCCGAAATTATCACTGGTATTCGTAAAGTTATAACTATCTCCTTTCACTTGAATTCCTTTTGTGGGGAAGGTACCGCTGTCGCGCAAATCTATGTTGAAGCGGACGACTGGCCCCAGTAAGGTTGTTCTGCCAAGACCATTTCCTTCTTCAATGCCAGCGTCATCGTAAATGGAGGCATCACCTTCGTCTGACTCTGGATCTACATCTTTTGTATGAAACAAACCGCCAATGGAAAGATTAGACTTATTCCAAAATTGTCTTCTCAGCCCCAAATGTGCTTGTAAAGAGGTGGAATAGTTTTCATAGAAATCATCTTCTCTCAATTTATCATCAATAATGTTATCATTGCTAAGGCCATAGAAATTTCTAAAACTTCGATCATTACTAGCTGCATGAAAACCGAGCAGACCGTCCCACTTTTTGATGAGGTGACGAAACTGGGCTTCCAAGTCTATATTATAATTTTCCTTAGTTGTGAAAGAAGCTCCAAAATCATAGCGTTCGCCAAAGTCTGGTTTATTGAATTTTTGTCGGGTGTAGGTCCCAGTGATTCCAATGCCGAAACCGTCATCTTGGTTGAAAGAAAAAGTAGGTAGTACATTCAAGTAATCGTAGTGAAAAAATTCATCAGATTCAAAAGCTAGAATTTCGTCAGTGAATTTTTTATGCGCTTCTTCGTTAATGATTAATTCGTCTGTGCCTCGTTTATCATAAATCTTAGTCATTTTCCTTGGACCTTTCACCTTTGATTTATCCTCTATACGGTCCTCCCCTTTCCCTCCGATAATACGAATGAGAATACTTTTTTTACTTTCTCCCGTAATGAATATTTGGTCATCTTTACCAAGTGCGTGTACGCGAATTTCTTTGGTTTCTTTTCGTTTTATTAATCGCTGATAAAGGAGTTCTCCTTTTTTACCACTTTTTTTCAAGTTGTAAATAGTAGCTTGTACGTCTCCGTTTTTGAGTCGTTCCAATTCGAATATTTCTTTGGAGTTACTTCCGATCAGGTCAATCTGTTTTGCCAACAATTTGTAATAGCGTTTCATCGCCCTCGGCAACCGCGCTCTTCTGGCTTTGAGCACTTTAGTCATTCTTTTCCTATCATGTTTTTCCACTTCATCCGGCAACTTACTGATGGCATTTGCTATGACTTCATCGGTCATTCTATTTTGAAAATCCTTAGCAGCAACTAACCAGTCTTCTTCAGTGTAACTACTCGCCAACCAACGGTCCATTGTTTTATTTTTGAAATTGAGGTATTTCAAACCGTAATAATTTTTACGGAAGTTGCTTTTATCTTTTTGCAAATGAAGTACTTCTATCAACCAGTAGACCCCTTGGTATAAGGAAAAAGATTTATCGCGATCTTTAGGAAAAACAGAGTAAGTCGTTTTCTTTCCATCTTCGTAGGCCAGCCATTTATAGTTATTAAAATGCCGATCCCAATCTGATATCCAAATGTCCAGCAACCTTGCTTTTACAAACTGATCTACATCTATACGATTGTCATTATCATCAATAAGATCTTTGTACACTTGCATTGTACTTTCAACATCATCGGCATCTCTAAAACCTCTGCGTTTTTTCTTTTTTCCTTTTGGCTTTTCTTCTAAGGTTCCATACATCCCTGCAAATTCTTCTCGGAAAGAACCCAACTTCGGATCATCAGGCATGACGTATAGTTGTGGCCTAGAATGTGGCAATCCCAAGCTATCCATAAAGTGTCCAGCGATTCTAGAACTATATGGATGTTGGTGAGACGTTTTATCTTGTGTTATTTTACCGTAGACTCCAGGACGAAGATCTTGGTCCATCCGCTGTGTCGGATTCTTATTAATTGATCGAAAAGCAAAGACTCTTCCCTGAGTAGATTTAAATTTTAAAGAGATCGTTTGTGCGCCTCCTCCTTTTGCATATGGCTTTAGTCCACCAAAAGTAGTATCTAAATCGAGATAAGGAATATCAGCAATCGGTTCGGCCCAGGCTTTTCGATAATGTTTTCCTAAGAGGAATCGCTTGAGAACACCAGCCTTGTATTGTTTACCAGCTATCGCAGTTGTAGAAGATTTATTTGCTGTGGTAGAAGGTCGATTTGCTAGTTCTCCTACGCAAGGATTGTACAAGGAGTTTTTTGGATATTTAGTATTAGTATCGTCACAAGGAGAAACGAACAGTATTTCTTCGTGTAGTTTTTCTGTAGCACTTTTATTATTGATTTCAAAAACTTCTAACAATACTTCTCCGTCTTCTGAAAAGTGCAATCTGGAAAAAGCTGGTTGACTATGCCGATATAGTGTTTCCTTTCCGCGAGCGACCGGACGGCCTTCTGCAACAGCTCCACTATTGATGTGGTAAGTGTTATTTTTATAAAGCACCTGGTTGTCGTATTCATGTCCCGAGACAAAAATAGCCCCCTGAAAACGCTGAGTCATATGCATCATTCTGGAGCTATATGCTTTCAGATTTTTTTGATTCAAATCTTTTTTAGTACCGACAGATTGGCGATAGGCCGCAATGAACGATCCGGCAATAGGAGGCAAGAAGTGTTGCCTGCCTAATTTATAACCTGCATACTGACCATAAGAAATAACTGGATGGTGGCCAGCGACTACTACGTTTTTATTTTCTGAATCACCCAGTGCATCTTCCATTTCAAACCAAAACTCTGTTGCATTTAACAAACCACAATCCGCATCTTCTTCCTCTGGTCCGATATGCTCTTCCACGAACCATTGTGTATTAATGGCCACGATACGCAAGTGCTTTCCAATATCTATAATAGCAGGACCGAGACAACCCTTCTGTGGAAAAAGCACTTTACCTTTTCCAAGTTTTGACTCCAGATATTTCTCAAGCGCTTTCACTTTTTTCAAACCACGTTTACCTCCGTTATCCCACTCCCGATCACCTGGCACGAAGATAACTCGTCCCTGATCTCCAACCATTTCGATAAGTCTGTCGAGCTTGTTAATATCTTCTTCTTCTGGTTTTTCACCCAGGCCGTTTTTATCTACGAAATCACCGTTGATAAGAATTGTAAAAGGAGTGTTATCTTTTTTGATTTGAGTCTCTATGGCCTGTAACTCAGGCGCATCAGCAGGAAGGGATTCCAGATTACTAAGTAGATAAAGGTTGTGATTTTCAGAAGTATTCTGAGCCTTAGCAGCTAGGTTTAGTAACAGACAAATAAATATAATGTAAAAACAGGAGTAGCGTATCATCTAGTTAATTTTCTAAAAATGATTTCTCAAAATTAGCACTAAAGTAGAACAATCAACTCACATAACTTTAAGTTGCTGTTACAAACAATACGAGTAAGACAAATTTATTTAGCTAAAAACAGAATGGACAAGATTATTAGTCATTGGCTATTACCAAGTCATTGTCAAACCTACAGAATTGAAACCTGGGTATAATTGGAACCCAATACCGTCTTTTTTCTTTTTCCTTTTTTTGTGTAAAACAGGTACTAGATAACCGATCAGTCCCCCTGCCAGATAGCCAACTGTAACATCGGTAGGAAAATGTCTACCTCCTCTAACTCTGAAATAACCAGTGAGTGCAGGAAGTACTGCGGCCGTAGTCCAAACGACTGGTTTAACTTTGCTATCCGGAAAGTAATCGCTGAAAACCTTTGCTCCGAAAAAAGTAATAGAGGATACCGCGGAAGTATGTCCAGAATAGAATGAGTATTTGGTCTTCACCCTTTTTTTCAAGGAAACAGAAACGTCAGGGTCGTAGGCATAAGGACGAATTCTTTCAGAAAACTGCTTGGTAAGAGAAGTAGTTGCTCCATTTAAAAGGACTACTTCTGCAGCCATAACGGACAAGGTCAACCATCCTTTCCGGGTTCTTTCGTCTAGTAGTAATAGAAAAGGAGCCGTTTGAGAACCTATCAAAAGATAGTCACTGGCTACACGAGCACGCTTCGAATTGAATCCTACTGCTCTACTATCAAAAGAAGGCCAAATGTCATTTTTATCAAGTTCTACGATTTCTTCATCTGTTAGCTGTTCCGCATCAGGAATTATAAACGTAGAAGTCAGCTGTCCTCCAAGGCCTACGGCGAGTAAGGGAACATCCATTTTCCAGCTTAGCTCATAAGGTTGATTTTCTTGAGCAGATATGGTAAATGAAAACTGAATTAACAGCAGTAATAATGCGAATCTAAGACTAAGGAAAAATTTAAACATGCTAGCGTTTGATTTTATCTGTGGCGAATTTCACTCGGTAAAAAAGGTTTACTCTTTGTATCTCAGGGTATCTATTCTAACAACCTTTTTCGCGAATCAAGATGCGTATCTTAAGTCGTTTTTCAAAAGAAAGGTTTTTTGGGTTTGTGGGGTGGCATTAAGTAAAAGTGACTTCCTACCTTCTTATGTAAATCAAACCAAGTGGTATGCTTAAGAACCTCATGATGGATTTACTCTTGGTGAACGAGTGAAAAAAACTATTGTTCAGAGCTGTACATAGTCTGGATATTTTTTCTACTCGTACTGGTTCGAAGTTAAAAAATCAACTAACGTAATTAGGCATATCAAAATTTCCCAAGTAGTTAGTCCAGAAAAATCAGTACATTGTTTCTCAAAGAAAAACAGATACAATTTATAACACAAAAATCACTTTTATTAACATGCAACAAGTTACACAATTTAACTTGAACCGACTACAGAGATTCAGAATCTCATTCACTCTAACAATAATCTTACTTGCCTTTTATTCTTGCCAAGGACCATCATCTGATTCTAAAGATTATACCCTCGGGGCAACGTCGGACAGTATTCCCTCTACTCCAACTGTGGAGAAGGACGTAGAAATTGTTAAATCTTCTCTCGACACGAATACTAAAGCCCTAGAAAAAGCTACGCCAATTTCGTTCTCAAAGTCCAAAGCAAAAGGCGGTTTTAAATTCCGATATGACTTGTCAAATTCAGACTTCACGGGTACGTTACATAAAGAACTCACCGAGATTTCAGGCTTGAGCTATGATATAAAAAGTAAAACGCTTTTGGCCATCAACGACGAGGTTGGACGACTTTATCGATTAGATACACAAGATTTTAGCTTGATCGACAAAAAGGTTTTTGGAGAACTAGGTGATTATGAAGGGATAGAAATGGCAAAAGGAATCATCTACGTCCTCAAATCAAACGGTCATATTTATCCACTAAATCCCAAAACATTAAAAGCAGAAGACACTTTTAAAACTGATTTGAATTCTTCTAACGATGTGGAAGGCCTTGCTTATGATGATTCAAAAGACGAATTGATTTTGGCCTGCAAAGGAAACCCTGAAGTCAAAGACCATAAAAAACTAAAAGATGTAAAAGCATTCTATCGTTTCGAATTCGACGACGAAGAAATAAAGAAAAAACCAAAATTCACCATTAGTGATGACGACTTAGAAGACTTCACTAAGGACCACTACCCAGATGATATTTCAAAAAAAGAAAAGAAAAAACTAAAAAGCAGGGCAAAGGACTTCTCCCCTTCCGCCATCGCTAAGCACCCAATAGATGGGCATTATTATATTTTATCTTCTGTTGGAAAGCTACTCGTTGTTTGTGATAACGATGGTGATATAAAAATTATCCATTTCTTAGATGCTAAGAAGTTCTCACAACCAGAAGGTATCTGCTTTGCACCAGACGGAACAATGTTTATCTCGAATGAAGGGCGAGGGATTCGGGGGCGGGCTTCCAGGTTTTCTTACCTCAAGTAGGCTTTTTTAAGGATTGAAGGGTTGATTTTTGAAGAATTGAATGACGCTCAATACGTAGGCTCCGCGAATCACTACGCTCTAAGGAACCCTTCAATCCTTCAGAAACTAAAAACTAGGACACTTCCCCTTGTACTTTCGAAACTTCCGTTGCCGTTTCACTTTATATCTTTTTCGTTTTCGCTTCTGCTTAATCATATCTCTAGGTGGGTTCTCTTCGGAAGCTTCGCTATCACTGGGTGAAACGTTTACGTTTTTCTCAGGAGGTAGAGTAGGTAGTTCTGATGGAGAAATATTGATGGGCTTGTCAACCATGACAGCTATAAATTCAGGTTGCTCATCCTCGTAGAAATTGTCAGTTACGAGTACAGCCTGTGGTTCATTATCAGCGGTGTAGAATTGAGGCGTATTTGTCTCAGGGTATAATAAGGAGTCCATAAAGCTATTCTCAAAATACTTTGGTGGATCCATACAAGGGCAATAATCATCAAGTTGTGCAAAAAGCGAAATAGAGAAAAGACAGAAGAGAAAGCAGGCAAAGGATTTCATCGGAGGGTAGGTTTTGTTGGTTAAGGTTGTAGACCTTAAAGACAGAGCCATTATTAAGTGGTTGCATCCAATTTTTACAAAAGCTGATTTTTCTTACTTTTGGACTCAATTTACAAATCAACAATACGCTATATGAAAAAGATAATCGCCATAGCTGGATCAAACAGCAAAAACTCCATCAATAAAAAATTAGTCATTTATGTCACTCAGCAAATTAATGACGCTGACATAAGCATCTTTGACATGAATGACTTTGACCTTCCGATTTACGGAATTGACGAGGAACTGGAAAACGGATTTCCAAAAGATGCTCAAGGATTCAATAGTAAAATTGAAGGAGCTGACGGTATCATTCTCTCCTTGCCAGAACATAATGGTTCTTACACCACTGCTTTCAAAAACGCTTACGACTGGCTTTCCAGAATCGATAAAATTGTATGGAAAAACAAACCTATGTTATTAATGTCTACCGCTCCTGGTGGTCGAGGAGGCGCCTCTGTGATGCAAGCTGCCAAAACAGGCTTTCCATACATGGGTGGAAATATCATCGCGGATTTTTCTTTGCCTTTCTTCAATGATAATTTCGACAATGGGGTTACGAATGAGGAGTTCAGAGAAGATTTGATGGGGAAGGTGGGAGCATTCATGGAAGCCATTGATTGATGGGCTTTAGTTCTTTGATGCAATAATTGAAGAAATAAATTTTGAATAATTGAATGTTCTATAGAGCGTAAGCTCCGCGAGTTCACGATCGAAGGAAACATTCAATTATTCATTTGTTTAAAATTCGATTATTCTAAAAAGACTAATACCTCCTCCCCTTCAGTTTAAACGTGCGCACCATGTTAAAACCAAAATGAATGTCTCCATTTCCCCAGTCTCCTGTAGTTTCTCCAATGAACTGTTTTTCAATCATACCCGCAGAATTGGTAAAGTGCAATTGGAAAACATGACTTCCTGTGTTAAGGTCTAGACCTACCGAAAAGGAATTCTTTTTATTACCTAATAACTGATCTGGCAATGCCTGATAGTACTCACTGGTAAAAGCCCAATTCTTTGAAATTTGATATTTCAGCGCAGCCCCAATGACAACTTTATCGTTTGGTTCATTGCGATTTTCCACTAGATTAAAATGTACCAGTGTTGGCATCAACTGAACAGAAAAGCGATCTGATATTTTCCTAGCGATCAATATTTGACCAGTAAAAGCCATTCTATTTTGATATTCTAATGGTCGTGTGGCGTCTGCCGCCCTTAAGGTTTTATAAGCCATACTAGAAAAAGCAGTTAGAGAAACGGGCATACCTCCCTGGCCCTTTGCACCCTGTCTTAGAATTCGCAGTTTAAAAAAACCATCGAACTCTTTGCCCAAAGAACTACGCCCTGCTCCGATGGTTAACCAATCCCTAAGACCGTAGTCAAGTCCAAGACGGATAGCAGATTCATCCAATCCGAAAAGTTCGTAGCCACCTCCGTTGAGTCGTCCGAAGCGATGACCAATAATCATTTCCATCTCTCCATCTCGAAGTGTTTCAATAGAATGACCGTTTACGATTCTAGTGCCTCTGAATATACCATGAGCATATTTTTCAGGAGTAACCTGGGAGTAGCAGGACGCAGCAATACAGCAAAGTAAAATGACGATTAATTTATTTTTCATAAGTGTTTTCGAAAATTGGTTAGTTATTTAATGCTCCTGCTTCGATCCACAATCTCAATTGCTCAATTTCACAAAAGGGAATTTTCACACCACTGGTCGGCATGACTTTATATCCCGATTCGTGGTTCGTCGTTCCATAAAGGGAACCATCATTGACATACGGAAGTATATTGTTATAACCTTCTAAGTTTACGTTCCCATCCTGACGATCATTGCGATGACAACGAGTACAATGAGCCTCCATGATGGGTATAATGTCTGCTGTAAAAGTAGCAGCCGTTGCAGTACACTCTGCCTGATCCACATGCTGATAGAGATCTTCCTCATTGTCATAATAACAATTTTGATTAAGGAAGCACATTGTTAGCATTAACAGAAAACCTATTTTTTTCATGTTTCTATTTATTGAATTTTCGAAAGGTTATACTTCCGTCAAAAATGTTTTTAATTATTTAATGCACCCTCATTTATCCATTTCTGAATTTTAGCAACGCGGCAATTACTCAACTGACTTCCTCTAGGAGGCATCTTTGCGTAAAGCGGATCATGCACAATAGTTCCGATCAGCGAACCACTAGTCACATAAGGAATAATTTTGTCGTAAGACTCAATATTCACCCCGCCTTCTTCGCGAGCAGTGTTGTGACAACCAATGCAGTAGTCTACCAACAAAGGCATAATATCCACAGAAAAAGAAGAAGCTGTAGAATCGCAAGGCGCACCACAATCGGTATTCTTAGCTCCCTGGTTGATCCAGTCTTTAACGACCTTGATTTGTTCTGCCGTCAACGGATCAGCAGGAGGCGGAGGCATAATATCATCCGGATCATTTTCTACAATGGATTCATAGAGTTCACTGTCATTCGGATCACCAGGTTTTACTTCCTTAATTACATTTTCATAATTGTCTAGTACGATTCCATCTTCCGCAGTAATTGCATCATGGCAACCACTATATGCGCAAGCAGAAATCATTATCGGAAGTACCTGATGTTGAAAAGAAATGGTATCGTTCGCACACAAATCGTCATCTCCCGGATCAATCACTGTAGGG
Organism: Saprospiraceae bacterium; assembly: GCA_045105695.1. Lineage (GTDB taxonomy): Bacteria > Bacteroidota > Bacteroidia > Chitinophagales > Saprospiraceae > CALGLS01. The sequence goes on from JBGCDT010000224.1 coordinate 12,175, forward strand.
CCAGGTGGTGTAGTTAGTCCACCTGCTGGAATGATAGGATCCGTTTTGCAAGCAGCTACAAAAAGTAGTATGCAAAAAAGACCTAAGACAATGGAATTTTTGGATTTTATCATAAAATAGTTTTTAAGTAACTAGGTAATGTTATTTAGCAGCCAATTCTATGTAAGCTCTTAAATCTTCGACCTGTTGTTTACTCATCCGCTCCGCTGGATAGTGCGGCATATAAGGTCGATGCCCTGGAATGGCATAAGTTCCATAAGCAATAATTTGATACAATGAAAAGTGAGAATCTTTGGTGATCATTTTCTCAAGGTGCCGAAAACTCACTTTGCTATTATCCAATACATAGTGAGAAACACCTTCAGAATGATGGCAGTGTAAGCAGCTCAATTCGTATAGATCTTTTCCTTTTTCAGGATCGCCTACCAGGTTTTCATAACCTGATTCTTTATCGGCAGGAGCATCATAAAAGTGAGCCGGAGAAGTAGTGTTATACAAAGACCGGAGCCATTGTTTTAGGGTCGAGTAATTGTTCTGATCTTGTTTTTCCTTATTCAGTTTTTGAAGATCATCGGAGGTCATTCTGAGATCGTCTAAAGTATATTGTAAGTCCCAGTAATAAGTAAGAACGGCATCGATTTCCCAGTCCTTCATTGGTCGTCCCTGAGAACATTCGATGGCACAGAGTTGTATGGATTCGCGAAGATCTTTGTGAGCGATTTCAATTTTTTCATCGCCATATTTTTTTACGTAGTCGTCATTGTACCAGCTTTCTCTGTTTACAATTCCTTTGAAAGTCGTTCCTTGTAGGAAAGGCAGTTTATGTTTTTTGACATAATCAAGGCGAGCCTCCGGATTACTGATTCGTATGTCTGGATCTTCGATTTCCAAGTTGTGACAAGTGGTGCAAACATAATGCTTGCTAATGTAGCGAGTTCGCTTTCCGTCAGGACCTTCGGTACGTCCTTTTTTCACCAGCTCCTCTCCCATTCGAGAAAGATCATGGTTGTAGGGCATGAAATGTTCAGGACGTTTCTCGCCGAGAGACTGTTGAACCTCCTGAAGCTTAGTTTGGGAAGTCCATATTTCTTCATCAACAGTTCTTCCAGCAATCCAAATCAGACTTAGGAAAAGTATTGTTATCCAGGTTTTCAGCATACCTTTTTGTTCGGAGTTTATAAAATGAAACGACTAGCGACTAGCGATTATCGCTCATCTCTGTTTCTTATGGTTGTCAATACGAACTCCGAAAAGGGGTAGGTTGCCTTTGTTTAAAAAAAGTTATTCAAACTGATAATCTAATCCAACATTTATCCCCCAAAAGCGCAATGGAAAATATGCTGTAGTTTCTTGCGAAAAGCCATGCTGATATTGTAGTTCAAAATTAGCACTCAGCTTACGCCAAAATCTATATTCCCCTCCTACTCCAAACCTAAGATTATCTGCCGAAAAACTTCCTTCCTTAAGTGATGTCGATGTTTTATATTCTCCTGTTCCATCAATGTACTCAAAAACAAAATCATAAGCTATCGGGCGATAAGCAACTATACCTGCGCTCACCCTAGGCTGGAAATCTTTACCATTTCTAAATCGTTGACTGAGGATAACTGGTATTTGTAAGTAAGAAAAATTTCCTTTTGCTTCGTGCAAAACGTCTGTTGGGTCAGTCGGTGCTACTACTGGAAATTCACTAATCTGAGCAGCATCTTCTATTTCAAAATTCAACTGGAGGTATTCTACACCAACAGTCAATTCCTGATTTCTTGGAAATTTAATTCCTCCATAAATTCCAAAAGCAGAAGCAGTTGCGCCATAATCTGTGATGGGTAAAACCACAGGACTGTACTTAACCCCAAGCGTATACCCTGAAGGCATGAAAAAGTACTTTGTAGGTATTCGACGCTTAGCAAGCGCTGGTTCTATTTCATCTTCGAGTCTGGCTATAATTGTAGAGTCATTGTTAGCAACTTTCAAAAAAGGAGACAGTCGGTCCAAAAGAAGTAGATCGAAAGTATTGTTTGCCGCAGCTTTATCTAAGGAAATATCATTTTTAAAAAATGGAGAATTATTATTCTGAAATGGATTTCTCCCTCGATTAAAATAACTGGAGCCCGGTGATTGAGCAAATAAGGAATTCCGGTAATCACCTAAACTCCAGTAAATATTTTTGGGACTGTTGCGACTATTTTCAAAACGATTTGAATAATAAAAATAACTTGAATAAGAAGATTGGCTTGGGTTTCTATTAGATCGTTCTTCACCTGCCTCTGTCAAATATTTTACTTGATATCTAATTTCATAGACAGTATCAATTTTATAAATAGTTTGCTGTGTAAAAATACTGTCTCTCGTGTGTGTACTGTTTTGTTGATCAATAAATTTTGAATTTAGTACCGTAAAAGCCTTTTCTAGTTTTTCATATTTTTTGTAAAAAAACCAAGCGCCGATAAACAACGGTAAAAAAAGCAGTGGCCATAGAAAAGGAAAAATCGCTGTCCTTTTCTTAGGTGGAGTAGCTCCAAGGCGCCTCCGCATGTCAGCCACAGCAGCTTCATCTGGACTGAACTCGGGAGGTGATTCTAATATGTCTTTTAGTTTTTTATCAATGTAGTTTTCATCCATATGAATCGGATTTTAAATGTATATCATGGTAATCTTTTAGTAGTTCTTTTATTTTTCCTCTCGCCTTCGATAGATTAGACTTGGAGGTTCCCACAGAGGTTCCCAGCTGATTGGCGATTTCAGCATGGGTCAATCCTTCCACAACATATAGGTTGAATGTCATCTGATAAGCCGCTGGCAAGTGCTGCATGATTTGCAACAAATCATCAAATTCCAATTGATCTAAAGCGACATTATAACTCGGAGCGCCTTCTACCTCTTCCGAGGCATAAGTCTCTGGTTTTCTCTCCTCGTATTTTCGATAATGATCAATCGCTGCATTCACCAATATTTTTCGCAACCAGGGTTTGAAAGCCTGTGATGGCTTATACTGATCGATCTTCGTAAAAACTTTTAGAAAGCCATCATTCAGCATTTCCATAGCCGATTCTCTGTTGCGGGCATAACGCAGACAAACCCCCATTCCATAACTATAGAATAGACGATACAACTCTATTTGACTGGATTCTTTGTGTTTTAAACAACCAGCCAGCAGCCTTGAAAAATTTTTGTCTTCCGTCATTACCTTACTTGCTTATACAAGAGTACGGAATTTTGGTAAGGGTGGGTTGCTTCGGTGGGAAGGTAAATCGGAGGCTTAGTTCTAAACGCTTCAGAATTGAATAATTGAATGACCCAGATTCCGAAAGCTCAGCGAGTTCACGATCAAAGGAAAAATTCAATTATTCAAATTCCAATTATTAAAAAACTACTCTTCCACCTTCACTATCTGCCGCCGCTCCTCCACATGTAAATCACCTGAGGTCATCTCCACCACATAGTTTCCAGCGACTAAACGGTCTACAGGGAAGGCAAATTTATTGAACCCTCCTTTGACCGACAAGCGACGCTGACGTAGCACCTGACCAGACATGTTTACAATTCGGACATCTAATAATCCCGTTTTTTCAGACATGAATGTTAGTTGGAAATCATAGATTGCAGGATTGGGATACAAACGAATGGCTTCTAAAGCAGTAGGACGAATTTCTACCGATACAATCGCAGCATACTCAAAGGACTCATCAAAATCAATTGTTTTCAAACGATAGTAAGAAACACCACTGAGCGGTTCGAGATCTATTTTTTTGTAATTGGTTATTTTGCTTGAATCACCCGCAGCAGCTAATTGAAAAACACGCTCAAAGTTTTGGCCATCGGCACTTCGCTCAATTTCAAAGTAGGCGGTGTTCTCTTCTGATAGTGTCTCCCAGGTCAGCAATACTTCTTTGTTATCAATTGCTTTGGCTTTGAAATAGGAAAGCTCTACCGGCAACGGAACGCCATAGCAACTCGGATCAACTAAATTATCGGAATTGATGAAAGGTAATTTTCCGCTAAGGTAAGAATCGAAGTGAGTTGAAGTGATGATGCTATCATTTGCCCCCAGCCAATCCTGCAACAAAGTCGTGAACACCTGCCGATAATCGTGCTGATGGTTTTGCAACTGGCCATTGTCCAAATCACTCAAATCTACATTAGTCCCAGTCATTCCTGGCTCTACTGCAGTTCCGAAAAGGAGCATAGGAGCGATGGTTCCGTGATCACTACCCAGTGCGCCATTCTCTTCTGCCTTTCGACCAAATTCTGAAAAGGAAATTGTAAGCACCTTGTTAGAAAGGTTCTGTGCATCAAGGTCATCCTGAAATGCTTTGATCGCTTTGGAAAACTGAGTTAGCAATTCTGTATGTAAGCCCATTGTTGGATCACCATCCAAAACCTGATCGACATGGGTATCAAAACCATGCAGTTTAACTAAGAAAATTTTGGTTGTAGAACCTCCACTTAAAAAACGAGCAACCGTTTTCAATTGATCTGCTAAATCGTTTTCTACCGGATAACTTACTGCATTTGAACCAGCATTGTAAACAGAAGTAATCCGCTGCGAATAATTACTCACTGAGTTTTCAATATTCATAATAAAATCCAACTCGTCTCCGTACTCGGAAGCAGGCAACTCGCTAAGCGGCGCTCCTCCGATCTCTGAAATCAAGTTATCAAAATTGGAAGCATCCTGACCACTCAAATTGACAGCAGGATTATACATCTCGCCACTATGAAAACCCAAGGAAGGCTTGCTGTCGCCCAACTGAATACCCAAAGGATCGAGAAACAATCCAGAAGGATTTCCTGGTATACCAGGATAGCGAGCGCTTAGATAGCGACCCATCCATCCCGTTTGCAAATTAAAATTATCAGGTGTTCCATCTCCCCCGCTCATCCACAAGTCTGTTGATTTGAAATGCGAAAGGTTTGGACTTTCGTAACCAACAGATTGGATCAGATTTACTTTGCCGCTGTCGTAAAGATCTTTGACCTCTGTCAAGGCAGGGTGAAGTTTGACTTGATTTTCTAAAGCCAGACTATTGTCTAAATCAATCAGCGTAGACTCTGCGATTCCTAATGTTGGGCGAAGCTGTGCATAGGTATCGTATTGTTCTTTTGGGACGACCATGTTGAGTCCGTCGTTTCCGCCACCTAATTGAATGATGACAAGGACACGGTCTTCGACGCCTTCGCAATCCATCGCCAACATTCTTGGAGTGGCAAATGATTGAACGGGAATTCCGCCAACCATTAGCGGAGCGATACTCATTGGAGCGGAGAGCTTTAGAAAGTTTCTACGTTTCATTTTTTATTTATTTCTAGGCGAAATGATTCGCTGACTTTTATTAAAATGTAAATTCAAAGAATAGAATGGCACTTGATCAATCTATTCCAGCAGACAGGTTGCGAAATTAAAACAACTGATATTCCTGTGAGTGCATAATAGCTGTCGCTAAATGTTTCAGTGGGATAATAACCTCTGAATCATCACCAGTAGTTAAATAGTTTTGCCATTCAAAATACCAGTCCGTAGGATCAAGTCCATCAAGGAATAAATCCATGTAATAGCTTTCTCGCGTTGCCTCAGGATATTCAGGTAAAAGGTAGGTTAGCATTTCGGAAACAATTACGAAGGGATCATTTGGGTTGGAAATATTAGCTGGATCAGCTACCCAGTCTACGATATTGAGCTGTACGCCCAATTCTCCATAGGCTAGCACTCTACTATTTTCGAGTAGCATTTGTGGTAACTTATATCTAGTAATTATGGTACTTGAGTTAAACCAGTTTCGATGATAATCAGGGGCTTGATAATAAGCGGAATAACCTGCTACAACTGTCGGTACAAATAGCGGCATTCCTGAATAGTCCAGTATGATCTTTCGAACACTTCTTCTCCAGAATTCATAGTAATGCTGTTCCGTTTCCGTGACTGGATCGGGAACGACCACAGTAAAAAAATTCATTGTCGTCAGTAGATTTTCCAGAGGCGATTTGATCATTGTACCAATGGTGTGGCTACCCATTGACGCGTTGTCATCATCGTAAAAATGTTCGCTGGCCAGTAGTTCACTCATCACAATTTCGAGGCTGTAATCATTCTCTCTGAAAGTAGCCGCCAGCGGTTCTATAATATCCGTTTCTATATCTGAAGTAATATTTCTATTTACAAAATGACGGTATAACTTTCTGCAAATATGCCTCGCCGTTTCATCCTGAGCAAAAATCATATCGACGAATTCTTCCAGTTCCTCCCACATTCCCACAGCAGTATTACGCCCTGTAATAGTAGTGTTATTAAAAGCGGCGGTAAACTGTTTGTCCAACTCATCATGCTTCTCCACACGCGCCCAACCCCTTGGAATTCCAGTATCTGGATCAATGTTATTAGGGTCTGTTCGGTCCTCTCCTTTTTTCCAACCGGTAAGCAATTGAGCAGCAGCCTGAATATCTGTTTCTGTATAATTGGTATAATCACCAGGACCTTGTTGGGGACCTTTACCTATAGTATAGAGTTCAAAAAACTCTCTGGCAAAATTTTCATTCACGCCCCATTTTCCGTTCTGATCGCCATTGAGGTATTTCAACATCAGATTATCAGCAACCATTTTTCTAGCCAGTACTTTGAAATTGCCTAAAGCATAATAACGCAGCAAAGCCAGGTAATCAAAATCCTGCTCAGAATCTTTCACATTGAAATCAACAGTGAAATGACTGTGTAGAAAGAACATCATTTTGTGTGCTATTCCTTCGTCGAGGCGCGCCTCATTCATCCACCAGGCTTTGACATAATCGCGCTGGCGATCTGAGCTGGAATCGGATGGAACACCACTATTTATCCAAGGCTGTCCAGTGGCAGGGTCAATGGGTTCGGGGACCGAAGGCGCAGTTGTGACCATGAGCAAGTCGACGGCATCGGCTGCTTCGAGCGCAGCAAATTGATCTATTTTGGAACGAGTAATATGGTAAGTAGTGCGCCTAAGCAAATGCTTAGCCAGACGAACGCCGAGCGCTCCTGTGCGGGCTTCTAATGAAGGCATGGATGTGTAAGTTTTGTGGTTAATCTATCGCAAAAGTAAATCAGCATTATTTCAGCAAACTTTCATTTGATGAATAATGATAATTAGAATCATTCTGTTAAAAAACTGTTTTTGGGAATTTACCTATTTAGCAGACCTGGGTTTTGTTCAATAATAAGCTTGTGTATAAAGCTGAAAGTGAACGAATTTGCAGTAGCAAATTTCAATAAGGTATTTTATGCAATCAGGGGTGAGAAGGCTTTTAAAGGTAATCCGTTTGTAAAAGCCGATACAAATATACTGTAAATTTAACAGCAATGCTATTTTAGGAATTGTTGTTTAGTTAAGTAATTGTTGTTGTCTGAACAATTTTGGTCATTTGAATGAAGGAAAAATCGTCTGAACCATTCCTCAAATTGGTCAGACTAACTTTTTGCAAAAAAAATAAAGCCCTATCTTTCCCAAAAATACCAATCTATTTTTAAGGTCATTACTCCATCATGCTAAATCACCTCAGCCATTATTTCATCTACGAAGCTTCTTTTACTGAACTCTATTTTCTGACGTTCGGCTACTTTCTATTGTTGTATTTTGTGGTTGGCAAACTATTCCTTTCTACTTGTCAATTCTTAGAACGAAATAACTGGGTTCATAAAATTGTAGAGGA
>JBGCDT010000225.1:0-5598 GCA_045105695.1 Saprospiraceae bacterium
AAGAATCGGGTGGTTACTTCGTCGCCATTCAAATCAATGATGTAACATCTGATGATTCCTGATTCTAGGAAATAAGATTTTTTGCTTGTTTTCCCTTCTTGAATCAATAAGGTTCCTTTTGTAAAATTTTTTTTATTGAAGTAGGTAGAAATCAAGTCAGCTTTTTCATCTGACATTGATTTTATGTTTTTTAAGTATTCTTGTAGATTCATTTAATCTATTGTAATTGGCTACTTTTTCTGTGAGACTAATTATGACCTAAATTCCCAAAGTGGGATCATCTTTAACTTTGTGGTATTGCAAGGTCGCTTTTATACACTGTTTCAATTCTCTAACTGGTACTTCCTGATCAAGTTGGAAAACAATTGCTCGATTTTTTTCATACTGAAAATGATTACCGAAAACTTCTTTAAAAGTTTTTACCAATCTACTCGTGCATTTAAAATACATCGCATATTGATTGGGTGTTTTTTTCTTCCAGTCCATTCGTAAAGTGCTACCATGTTTGGTAATGAAACTTGGTTCACCCCACTTCAGGGTTTCTTCCAGTTTTGAAATGGTTGGCATCTCCTTGACTGTTTCTAAAACTAATGATCTTAGGTATTTCATCTTATCTCGGACAGTGTCGGGGTAGTTTGCGAAGACTGCATCAAATTCTGGACTTGTTATTATCTTTAATTCAGTCATTGGCTGTTGATTTAAATTTTAGAGTAGTCTGATTGATAATTAAATAGCTAAATGTTTTCCTCGTTTATAATATTTTTACGTTCTATAAACAATTTTTTATTCTCTAGCATATATTCCAAAATGGGGCGACACCTATTCTCGCAGGCAGGATAGAAAACGTCATGCTTTTTTTCTGGAGTAGGCGCTCCCCACCAAAACTCTGTCAGAGCGATTGGCTTTAATTGTTGCTTGATGGCATACTGAAGTAATTTAGGAGCAGCACATTCACCAGCGGCTGACGGAGGCGTTCTGGTTGAGTAAGACTTGAATACGTCCAACAGGTTTTTTGCTTTTCCAGAAAGATTTAAAAAACGATAGTTCTCGAAAAGTCGTTGCTGCAAAGCAATAGATTTATTCCTTCTTTTTTCTTTTAGAGAAACAATAGTGGCTGAATGGTCAGTGTTTTTAATTTGATGACTGATTGAAGTTAGTTCTGCCATCCCTCTATGGATGAAAAAGTCACCTACGGAATCATCGAATATGGAAGGAACAAATTTGTTGCAACTGGCCCCTTCTTGTAATTTTCCAGAAACGGTTCCTAAGTACCCATATGAATGATCTTTTTTCTGCACAACCAGAATTCCGAACATTTTTCCATTATTGCTGAAAAAGTCATCTGCCCATTTTTGAGATTCTGAAACGATGAATGCCTGGAATTCTCTTACTGCAATTTTGGAGACTTCAGGAACATAGCCTCCAAAAGGATTGTTTAATCGCCGAGGAATGTTGATTCCTGATAGGTCCGTTTTGAAATCGAAGAGTAGATTGTTGTCCATTCAATTAAGGGATCATTTTTTTAGAGAAGAAGTAATTCGCGTAAGTGCCAAGATACTCGAACACTCTAAGTCCTCCAATCCTATTACTTACTAGTTTCGAAATACTCTTAGTTGTATCGACTTAGAATATTTCGCTTTTGTGAATAGGCATCGGTGGCTTTTACTGTTATTGCAAATTTAATTTATTTTCAGAAAAACTGTTTATTAAAGAGTATCCTATGTTGTTGAAATTTAAATTACTGTAATAATTGTGATTTCTATTAGTAAGAACAATCACAGATAATTCTAAGCTTGGAACTCTTATTATGTGATGGGTGAACCCAATTGATGCCCCAGTGTGTTCTAATATCTTAATGCTATCTGAATAATTGACCATCCAGCCATATCCATAACCTTTTTCATTTGATCTGCCATCTGTATCGTAATTATAGTAAGCTTCATTTAAGAATTCATTAGGCATCAACATATCAGTATATAATACCTGATCCCAGTTATAAAGATCAAGGAGTGAAGTGTAAATGCTACCATCTCCTTTCACAGCACTAGTTTCATTATGGTCTGTTTTTTTAATGCTATCGTTTTCAATGGTATAGCCAAAAGCTCGATTTGTTATCTTCTTATTAGCCTCATACAGATTAGTCTCTAACATATTTGACGGCCCGAAAATTTCATTTTTCATATATTCGGCAAATGGCTGTTCAGATATTTTTTCAACTACCTGAGCTAACACAGCATAACCCGAATTGCTGTACATGAATTTTTCATTTGGATAGAATCGAATTGAATTAATTTTCATTAACTCTTCTAGTATTCTCTCATCTAATATTTGTTCTCCTTTTATTACGAAATTATCATATCCAAGAATTCCAGACCTATGCGTTAAGAGATGTCTAATGGTGATGTTGTCGCCATATTCAGGGAAACCTTTGAAGATTTCTGAAAGTGTAGTTTCATAAGTTAACTTACCTTGATGGACTAACTTCATTATAGCGGTAGCAGTAAATTGCTTTGACATGGACGCTATCCTGTAGTTTGTTTTACTTGTTGCTCTAGTTTTATTTTCAACATCAGCAAAACCAAAATTCTTTTTAAGTACTATTTTCTTATTTTTTATTACCATGCAACTTAACCCCGGGTTTGGTATTTGAAAATGTTTAAATATTGAATCAAGACTGTTTTGGGGTATCTCTAAAGTTGCGGCATTGGTATTGTACGAACAATTCATTGTTGTCAACAATAATATTGATGATAGAACAACAATTAGAAGTTTACTAGATAGACTGTCATTGGAGGTTAATTTATTCATATTGCTTTTTATAAAGTTGAAATAGATGTGTTTAATTTATAACTATTCATCAAGGCTCTATGTCAAATAGCGTTTTTTTCTGACAATTTAACCTTTGTAGGCTGTAGTGCTCTGGGGCTTGTCTCGATTCAGTTTGTTCTTCGCTAGGCGTTTTAGTGTTCGATTTTTATTGTTTAGTAATTTTAATTTTTATGCATTTTTTTGTTTGTAAATTCATCTTCAAATATTTTTTCCAAATTTTTATTCTTAACGTTGACAATGATTAAAGTTGTTTTGTCATCTAAAAAGGCGGTGTGTGTAAAATCATTTTCTGCGTTAAACGACCAGTCTTCTAATTCGTGAAAAGTATTTTTTATTAAATTTAATTTAAACATGTTTTCCTCAGAGACTATGACAACCTTAGTTACAGGCGTTTCTTTCATCCTCTCTAATTCATCTTGGTTGATTGAAAGACTTCTAACAAATCTACTAGCATATCTGTAAGTTCTTCTGAAATAATCGAAATCTTTTTTATTATCCGAAAGGATATATCTGTAAGTTAAAATATGATCTAGTTCTTCTGGCCAGGTTGAGAAATTATCATCATATATTTTTACGTATTGATCTACAAAATTTTGATCTATTGATTTTTTATTTTTAATGTAATTTTTAACAAGTGGATAGGTTTTCTGAGCCATAAGGTTTATGTATTTTACATTGTACCAATCCTGAGGATCAAGCATGTTATTGAATTTTTCAAATACATATCCATTTCCCAGAGCAGTAGCTAAGGCTTCGTCTAGCAGTAAATAAGCATACTGACTATTTACAGAGGAGTGCTGAGAAAACCATCGACGAATGTCCTTTTTTAAATGAAGAGGTTGTCCATCGAATTGTAAATGAAAAATTTCATGCATTAATACACAAAAAAGAATATCGTTGTGTTTGAAATTTATAGGGACTTCGCTCACTGCGTTATTCATAAAAGCTGTAGCAGTAAAACCACCGTTTTCAATACTAGGAATAATAGCAATATCTATTGGAATAGAATCATCCCAATCAGTGCTGTAAAAGGTTAAGCCAGTCTCAAAGAATTGAGACATATTATTTGAGGCGACAAATTGGCTTAGTTCATCGATCTTATTGTCGAATTCTTTTTTGTTCGGGAGATAGATAAGCTCTTGAAATATAGGTTCGAAGGTTGATATGATTTTTAGAAAAGCAAAGAAACGATCATTAGTAACCACTCCAAAAGCTTGACTGGCGAAATCTTCTACGGAATCAGAATTAATTAGACTTTTTTCTATCAGAGAAATAGTTTGCAAGGGAAGTTTCTGTCCATAAGGATAATCTTCAAAGGGTAATGATTTGTATAAATCTAATGTGTCTAATTGAGCAATTAATCCTAAGTGTTTAGAATTATGGTACTTAGAAGCTTTGAATATTTTTTTGTATTCATTGTCAGGGTAATAATCAGAAAGCTTTTGGATGAAATTGTAAGTTGCTGACAGCTTCGAATATTTAATATTGATTTTAAATCTTGGTAACTCCTGAGCATTAATAGTACAGCTAAAGAGAAGGGCTAGCACAGTGCAGTATAATGTTGTAAGTTTCATTTTGATTAGGTTTTTTATCAAACGTTTCTTTTATCAATTAAACTGGTTTCAGTTGTTGTGCCATTACTTTAATAGTTTGTAATCAAATTAGTACATATTTTTATTATCTGAATATTGTTCGGTATCGAACAAGTGCTGCCCATTATCGAACATAAGATTTAATGGGGGAATCAGTTAAACCTAATAGCTTTGCGGATAAATCCCTTTAGTGAATCATACTAAATTGAAGGAAATTAAACAATGACGATTCTCGGAATCTGCTGCCCTTAATCTTGGTATATACCATTTTGAAAGGTGAATACACTGCTCTTCTTAGTTCTGATTCTTCCACGAAACCAATACTCCAATTCCACATTTTTAACTGCCTTAGATTATCCAAAAGGCAGAAGTTCTTCTGACCTTCACTAATTGAGAAAAGATATATACCATTGCACTTTCGTAGTTCGATGACCGATTAGAAATCCGAGAATTCGATCCTGACACCTTGTATATTGATCTTGTTGAGGTGCACCACAAATCATAGGAGGGCGTAATAACTATTTACAAACCTAAACATTCGCTTTTAGCGGAAGCCGACGATCAGCATTTTATTATGAATCAAGGAGATGAGTATTGCCCTAGATTTCGAAGATTTTGATGTTGTTGAGGGAGGAGTTTTTCCCTGGTCTCTAAGGGGTATTGTGAGGTTTATAAATCATTGGAATGATAGAGTAGGGGGTGACATTTTTATTTTAGTTGAGATACTCGTTTGTTGAGCTTGTTTAGCAGCAACAAAAAAAAATAACTTCAGAGTTTGCTTTGAAAAGTACTGACCGTAATGAGCTGCTCAGAGCTTGTCGAAGAGATCAGGTTAGGGCTTTTCAAAGAGCGTAAAGATTCATACTCCTCAAAAATTACATTTAATTTTGTCCAAGCACTTACTTAATTGTCGTATTACTAATACACTACGACCTTCTCAGTCCACATTTCCCCATCTAGTAAAAAACTAATCGTATACACTCCCGAAGATAGATTTCCCAAATCCAATAACTCCGTAGTCATAGGCTGTGTATTTAAATAAACGACTTCTCCAATAGCGTTGAAAATAGTATAGCGCTCTGGTACTTGTGTACCGAAGTTTATGGTCAAAGATCCATCTGTCGGATTAGGATAGATGAGCACCTTTTTCTGAATCTGCTCAGCAAGCGAAACGGTA
>JBGCDT010000226.1:0-4601 GCA_045105695.1 Saprospiraceae bacterium
TTATATACATGTGGATCCTTATAGAGGTGATCGATTCTTGCTGTATTAAAAAGAGAACTTCGTCTTTTTATACCATGAACGATATAATCTTTCTTCAGTAGAAATTCTGAGAGATAGGCCCCGTCCTGACCAGTTACGCCTGTTATTAATGCTACTTTCATATTTTTTAATAAATGGTGATTGCTAATGCTATTCAGAAATATAACTGTTTAAAAATTTACCGATTTTTTAACGCTACAAATGTATGAAGTGTTTTTACTATATCAGAGTCAATCCGTCATTTTTTCATAACGAATAGCCAGCATCTCCCGGAGTGCTTTTTCGATCTTTCTCATGTTGCCAGAAGAGAAGCCCCACCAGCCTTCTGAGGAGCGAGCGAGCCGTCCTTTGCCGGTGTGGTTCGTTGGTGCAGGAATGGCTTCTATCCCTCGTTTCTCGAAGGTGAGCATGGCGCGAGGCATATGTAATGCGCTAGTGGCGATGATGAGCTGGGTAGAATCGTTGTGATGGTTTTCTAAATAGTAATCGGCTTCCTTGGCTGTGGTGGAAGGTTCTGTCATCATTAGGATGTCTGTTGAGTCTACACCTAATGAGAGTGCTGTTGCACGCATGGTTTCTGCAATGGAGATTTCTCCTTTCTTTGCTTTTCCTGAGAATATCAATTTGCTGTTTGGCAATAAGCGATGGACACGAATACCTTCGACGACTCTAGTCAATGAGTTTGATGCTAGTCGACTGTTGGGTGGCAAACTGGTATCGTTGGTAAATCCTCCTCCTAGGACCAATACGTGTGCATATTGTTTTTTTACTTTTGTAAATGTATTGTTATAAGCTGGATATTTTCTTTCTAGTTTTCGGACCAGGTATTCGGGAAGGGGGTTGGTGATGGTTAGGAGGGCGAAGAGGATGGTCATGCCGCCAAATACTTTGAGCAGACCACGCTTTTTTTTGTAGTAACATAACAATGCTATTACAAAAAGGGCGAGTAGGATGTAGATGGGATTGGTTAGGAGTTTTAGTAGGGCTTTCAGGGGTTGTTCTTTTTTCGGACAGAGGCCGGTGAGGGGCGTATCTGATGGTGGAGTATCAAACGAACGGAGCGTTGTAACATCAAACGAGCAGGCAGGTTTTAATTAAAAACGTCACCATACTGCAATTCAAGGTTTAAGGCTTCCAACCGAATCACTCCTGCCTCAGAGATAATTTGGCGAAAGTGATATTCTCCGTTTTTGGGTTGTCGGAAAATTTCGATCTGTTTGTCTACAAGGTTTATAATCCAGTATTCCGGGATGTTGGCCTTGGCATAGAGAGGTTGTTTTATTTCGCGATCTTTTAGAAGCGTTGTGTCAGAAACCTCTATCAAACAATAAATGTCTTCAGGTGTTGGATGCTCGGAGATATAATCGTCTGCTTTAAACTTGGCAATTATTATATCAGGCTCAGGTTCTGAATGGGTCGATAAATGTATTGGATTCTGAGGAGAGACTAAGATTTTTTTTCCATTAAACTCACTCAATAGCCTAACTATCCGGTTTACAATTCCTGCATGAAAACTTTTTATAGGACTCATAGTTACTATTTGGCCGTCAATCAGTTCAACATGATCTGAATCTTTGATGATACCGACTTCAGCAAGTTTATAATATTCTTCTACCGTGAATTTGAACTGATCTATATAAGCTGTCATTGGCTTTTTTTATGTAAATATAAGGATTCTGGAAGATAAGATGCGTATCTGATGCTGGAGCATCAAACGAGCTTGTCAGTGTTCTGATGCTGGGGCATCAAACGAACGGGTCAGTGTTCTAATCAAACAGAGACATCAGCTCCGTTTTATTCAGTGACTTCAGTACATTTTCGTCTGTACGGATGAGGTCGGAAGCCAGGGTCTTTTTCTTTTCTTGTAATTTCAGGATTTTTTCTTCGATGGAGTCTTTACAAATTAGCTTGTAAGCAAAAATTTGTTTGTCTTGCCCGATACGGTGGGTTCGGTCGATGGCTTGGGCTTCGACAGCGGGGTTCCACCAAGGATCAAGGATGTAGACGTAATCGGCTTTGGTTAGATTCATTCCGGTGTTACCGGCTTTGATGCTGATGAGGAAGATTTTGATATTATCATCAGTCATAAATTTGTCTACCTCTTGTTGTCGTTTTCTGGTGGAACCGTCGAGGTATGCATAAGGAATTCCTCTTTTGTCTAACTCATTCCTGACGATGGTCAACAAACTAACAAACTGTGAAAAAACCAGTGCGTTATGCTGATCCGTATTTTCAACTAAATGCTCCAATAACACATTTATCTTCACGGCATCTGCATTTTTTCCTGTAAAGGTACTATTGACTAAAAGTGGGGAGTTACACATTTGGCGCAAGCGCAGCAGCCCATCCAGCATTTGAAACTTAGACTTATTAACTCCTTTCTCTTCGACTGCCGATTCGATGTCTTCTTTTATTTTAGCTTTTAACTTGGTGTACAATTTTCGCTGAGTCGCCCCCATCTCACAGTAGATAATGGTCTCTGTTTTTTCTGGTAAATCTTTAGCCACCTGATCTTTTGTTCGTCTGAGTACAAAAGGGAAAATCAGTTTTCGCAAAAGTGTAGCGGCTTCTACATCTCCGTTGTTGTCTATGGGGATCGCAAAATTATTTTTAAAACTCGTCTTTGTCCCTAGTAAACCAGGAGAGGTAAAACTCAGTTGCGCATACAGATCAAAGGTATTATTTTCGATGGGGGTTCCAGTCATCGCCAGCTTGTTTTTAGACTTCAACAAGCGCATGGCTTTATAGCGTTTGGAATCTGGGTTTTTTATGGCTTGCGATTCATCCAAAATTACGTAATCGAATTCAAAGTCTTTTAAAATTTCTATGTCTGAAGCAGCCGTATCATAAGTTGTTATAATAATATTAAGTGACTGAATTTCTTTTATCATTTTTGCACGACCTGGTCCATGATGAATGATATAAGTCAAAGCTGGACAAAATTTATCCAGCTCTGCGGCCCAATTATGGAGCAGACTTCTGGGGACAATAACTATGGTCGTTGACTCTGCTGGCTGATCTGCAAGTAGTGCTATAATTTGTAGCGTTTTCCCTAAGCCCATGTCGTCCGCGAGTATACCGCCAAGGCCCGACTGATCTAAAAACTTGAGCCACTGAAAGCCATGTTCTTGGTAGCTCCGTAAATCCGCTTTTACTTTTTCAGGTAATTTGTATTTTTGATTTAATTCAAGATCAGTCAATCGTTTTTTCTTTTCTGCCAGTTCTTTTAGTATTTCCTTATCGTCAATATTATCAAATAAATCTTCTATAATATTAAATCGATATTTAGAAATACGCAGCTCCCCTTTTTCTAGATCAGCAACGGCCAGGATTTTTTGGGCCTGCTTCAACCACTCCTCTGGAAGCACACCGAGCGAACCATCTTTCAGACGAACGAAAGACTCTTTGTTTCGCAGCGCTTTTATCCAATCTGCTGTTTTGACATTTTCTCCCCCGAAGGAAACCCCAATGTCTACATCGAACCAGTCTATACCTGATTTTACGTGAGAAAAGGTTATGGCTCTGTGTTTGGAATAATTAAATTTAGATAATTCTTTTTGTCCTAGTATTTCGATACCTGCCACCTCGCAAGCTTCATTGAATTTTAGGAACCAGTAATTATTTAATAATTTATTGACTTCGAGAAAGCTGTAATTTTGTGCCTGAATATTTCCATCAAAATCAGGGTGAGCATTTCTTAAAAACGACGTTAGAAATTCACGATCCTCTTCTTCTGGCTTTCGTAATTTTTCATCAATTTCATAACTGCCTTTATCTAAAGGATTGAAGCTGTAGTCTCCGTATTTCAGTCGTGGTTCAAAAAGAATAAATTCACCTACTTCTCGTAAAAGGATTTGGTATTTCGGATTTTGTAAAATTTCTTCACTTAATAAAATTCCCTTTTCTACTCTAACATCAAAGTGTTGCTGAAGACCAGTTATTAATTGTGTATATTCTTTTTTATTCGTGAAAGGAATAATCAGACTTTCATAATCTCCAAACATTTTAATTATCCTAAAAAAATGTTCGTTCTCGTAACAGTAAGCTTTATCTCCCTTAGTACAAAAAATCGGATTAGCACTATCAATATTCCGAAAAGAAAAAGCAGCTCCGTCTAGTGTAACCAATCGCTGAAGGTGTATAAGTCCATCCTTTTTTTCAATAATAAAATTACAATTTAATGTCTCTGGATCAAAAGTGACTAAGTGTGCGTCAGAAGATCTTATTTTTTCATATCGTACATTTCCTTCGTAAGAATACTGGTATATGTCGTTGAGTAATTCTCTATTATTTAAAATTAGTTCCTTTACGTTATTAAATCGCAGTGTGTCATTTTTCTCCCGCATGGCGAAATAAAGCTGCTGACCAACTACTTTATATTTTTCTGGAAAATAAATAGGTGTCTCATCTGTCTTTCTATTACTAGACTGTAGGCCTTCTTTTGTTTTAAGGCCATTGCCTTTTACAAAATGTAAAGTGAACGTAGATTCCCCTCGGTAGTGGCTAGATTTTATTCCCCAGAATAAGGCATATTTGGTTTTTTTTCCAGATGCTAGTTGCTT
>JBGCDT010000227.1:0-5427 GCA_045105695.1 Saprospiraceae bacterium
TGATCCGATGTTATCTAAAGCAGGAGTGCGGAGTGGGAAGAAAATGTGCGCGGAGAATGATAACTTGAAGGATGAAAGGATTTCACCAATCTATGGTCGCTTTGATGGGTTTCCTAAGACTCTTTTGTTCTTGGGTGAAAGTGATATTACCTATCCTGATCAAAAAATAGTAGTTGAAAAGATGAGGAAAGCGAATGTTGACTTAGTCTTAGAAGTAGGGGAGAACATGATACATATTTGGCCGTTTTTGCCGGTTATGAAAGAAGCAGAAATTTCATTGAAGAAGATCATCTCTTTGTTAAATAACTAATGTCCTAATCGTATGACTCAAGAATCAATAAATCGCCTGAATTTTATTCTAAACACAGCTCCTGACCTCCTAATGGAAATCAACGAGGAGAGTATGGCCAACAAGCCATTTCCTAATAAGTGGAGTAAAAAAGAAATCCTTGGTCATTTAATAGATAGCGCAACCAATAATCACCAAAGGTTCGTTCGTGCACAATTTGAGCTTGATCCTGAAATTGGTTATGACCAAAATAGGTGGAACGAATTTAACTTTTATCAGAAAATAGATAGTCCACAAATAATTTCCTTTTGGACAACCTATAACAAACAGCTTTGTGAAATTTTTAAAAACATACCAACAACTAATTTGGAGCGGAAAGTGAAAATAGGGAAGAATTTATTTACTGTGGAATATTTAATTATTGATTATGTTAAACATTTAGAGCACCATTTGAAACAGATAATTGATTATTGAACGTTATGATTATGATAGTAACCCTTGTATAGAATTTGTAAAAATAACAGTCGAATTTGACATAGATCTAATGATAGTTTATTTCTCATGTATACCTTTGTAAAAAAAACAAAATAAAGGTGAAACGTATACATTTCTTATCAGGCTTAACAATTACAGTTTTTATTCTACTCCATTTATTCAATCATCTCTACAGTCTTTTTGGCGTAGAAAAGCATATTGAAATGATGGATACACTACGATTATTTTACAGGAACATCATTGCTGAGGTGATTTTGATTGCTGCGATATTTGTTCAAGTCATATCTGGAGTAAGATTGTTTTTAGCTAAAAAGAAAGTAGCCAATGGGTTTTTTGAAAAGCTTCAAATATGGAGTGGGGGATACTTAGCATTATTTTTTGTTTTTCATCTTGGAGCCGTATTTACGGGGCGTTTGTTTTTGAATTTAGACACCAATATATACTTTGGCGTAGCAGGTTTGAATACCTTTCCTTTTTTATTGTTTTTTATTCCTTACTACGGATTGGCGATTATTTCATTTTTCGGACATGTCTCTTCAATACATAGTGTGAAAATGAAAACTAGTTTGATGGGGCTTAATCCAAACCTACAGGCAAGAATAATTTTATTTACAGGAGTATTTCTTTCAATCGTTGTTATCTATGGATTGACAAATGGATTTAATGGTATCGAAATTCCTAAAGAGTATAATGTCCTCATCGGAAAATAAAATATAATAATGAATTTAGTCACGGATTGGAAAATAATAAGAGCGCATTTTAATAAGAGTTTTAGATCTAATTTCTACGTATCAATTGCTTCCGTTGATGAAGATAATAATCCGACTGTAACGCCAATTGGTTCACTTTTTTTAAATGATAATCAAACTGGGTTTTATTTTGAGAAGTTTGTCTCAAAGCTTCCTAATCATGTAAAGACCAATAAGAATATTTGTGCCTTAGGGGTGAATAGTGGTAGATGGTTTTGGATTAAATCGCTGTACAAAGGCTTTTTTTCAGAAAGTCCTGCAATGAAGTTGTATGGTAGATTGGGAGAGAGACGTAAAGCTACCGAAAAGGAAATTGCACGATTGAACAGAAGGATGAAAGCCACTAATGGTCTGAAAGGAAATACTTATTTATGGAAAGAAATGAAATACGTCAGAGAGATCACCTTTACCAAGGCGGAGAAAATTTCTTTAGGAAAAATGACCGCTAATTCATAATACAGAGGAATGAACATTTGTATATTCACAGCTTTTGCAGTCAATCGTTTGTACAATGCTTTTTTTTTCTTTGTTGGTTTTGGAAGGAACAAAAGGAAAGCACCCAGATTGGTTTGTTCTTTTAATCATTGGACTATTGATCATAATAAATGAATTCGTTTAATTCCTTTATAGCTTCTGTATTAGGAATAGCAATAATTATGTATGTCATATACGCTATGAGTTTTTGACTTGCCTACAAATTAAAAAGATAGATGGTAAACGAGGAAATGTAAGCTGGCCTACTAACTAGAACCCTAGTATCCACTACATTTACTCATAAGGAATATTTATCATAACAGCAAAATGAAAACAAGATGAACAACTTATCGAAGATTCTAGCAGCAACTTTTATTTTTCTAAGTATCATGGGGTGTAAAAACGACGACGGACCATTGTTGCCGCCTCCACAAGACATTGGCCACTCTTGTCTTGAAGACCAATATGATAATTACGGAATTGATACGTCGAACAACCTCATTGTTTACAACGGAAACCCACTAGCAATACCAGACCAAGAATTAATTCTGGGAGACTGTATTTTTAATATTGAAACAACCGATGAAGAACTTTCTACTGGAAAAGAATATACGATGAAAAGAGGGGAGAAGGAATATAAATTATTCCATTCGGAGATACCAATTGTTTTAATTACGACGTATGATGTCGAAATATTGGACGACCCTAAAATTAGCGGAAAAGTAAAACTCTTTGAACCTGGTGCGGCTCCCTATGAGTCTTTTATTGGTATAGAACTTCGAGGGGGTTTCTCTCAAACTTATCCGAAAAAATCGTACAGTATGGAATTATGGGAAGATGACGAAGGAGATGAAAAAGCAAAAGTTTCGCTCATGGGAATGCGTGAAGATGATGACTGGATATTAGATGGATTGTGGAACGAACCCAATCGTATTCGAGATGTGACTTCACATGATCTTTGGTTGGAAATGGGAAGAGTCCAAGACCCTAGAGAAGATACCAAAACGGGTATCGCTATAAAATATGTTGAATTATTTGTCAATGCGGAATACAAAGGAATATACTACCTCAGTGAAAAAATAGATAAAAAACAACTGAATTTAAAGGGCTACGACAATCAGGTAGAAGGAGAATTGTACAAAGGGTTTAAATGGGCAGACGGCGTATCTTTTGATGGTGTTGAGGAGTTTGATAATAGCTTAGCGGAGTGGAGTGGATATGAAGCTAAATACCCTGATAATATCGGAGAGTTAGATTGGGGCTTGTTGCAGGAGCAAGTTGACTTCGTGGTGAATTCTTCTCAAGCGGCATTTAATAATGATATTTTCAATAGGTTTGATGAAGACAATGTAATTGATTATTACCTCTTTATTAATTTGGTTTATGCCACTGATAACTTAGGAAAAAATGTATACACGGGGAAGTTTAGTAGCTCCTCTCTTTATTTTTTCCTTCCTTGGGATATGGATGGGACCTTTGGAAATAACTGGAGAGGCGAACGGAAAAACATAACCGATGAAATGCTAAGTAATGGCTTATTTAGTAAACTACTGAATTCTTCTTATTTCAAAACCAAGACAAAAGAACGATGGTTTGACTTACGAGCTAGTACCTTTAGTAATGATAATATAAAACAAACCTTTAGAGCAAAATATGAATATCTGCTAAACAATGGAATTTATAAGAGGGAAGCTTTAGTTCCTGATTTGCCTCAGTACTATAGCACTACAGAAATAGATTTTATTGAAACTTGGACTGATGAAAGGCTGCTGTTTTTAGATCAATATTTTAGTGCTTTTTAATTATGTAGCGTACAGCTTGTCGTTTTTAAATAGAGCCGCCATAGGGATTTCCTGTGGCGGCTTTATCATTTGTAAAGGAGCTATTTCAAAATAGGCTAAAACAATACAATGATCATATAACTTCTACCTTTAAAACCCCTCTAAGATTTCTTTCATCTAATTATACATAGTCGTAAATTCTTTAATGGAAGGTTTCTGTATTAAATTAGAGCATTTGCAAATACCGACATTAAATGGACTTTGAAAAAGAAATACAGCGGTCGAAAAAAATTGAAGCTCAAGCATTGGAAAGCTGCAATAGTTATCCTATTGAGATTCCGGGTTTCATACAGAGTTTTGGAGCACTCTTGGCCTTTGACTTTGAGACTCTGTCCATCACTTATGTTTCTGAAAACATAGGAGAATATCTGGCTTTGGAAGCAAATGAGGTTTTAGGACTTTCTGTAAAAGGGATATTCAGTAGAGAAGATTTTCATGCAATATCTAATGTTGCATCGTATAATGCCGTTTATACGCATCGGGAGAAAGTTAAGATTGTAGAACTAAAAGAAAAAGAGGTAGATCTTTCCTTGTATAGAATAGGTAATCTTATTGTTATAGAGCTCACACCTACTGGACAACTTTCTTCCACGATTCAAATCAACTCACATTTAAAATGGGTTTTCGATGCAATAAAAGGATTGCAAAAAGTAGAAGACCTTTTAAAGGAGACGGTGAATGCGTTAAGGTTAATTACTGGGTTTGATCGGGCAAAGGCATATATATTCCATCCCGATGACTCTGGCGAAGTAGTAGCCGAATCTAATAACGGTAAGCTGGATTCCTACTTAGGCTTACGATTTCCAGCTTATGATATTCCTCCGAATGCAAGAGCTATTTTTCTAAAAGTTTCCATACGATATATTTCCAGTACTTCTGATGATGGAGTGAAAATCAAGACCACAGCTGAGCATGAAGAACCATTGAATCTCAGTCTTGCATTGTTGAGAGGGAATTCGCCAATACATAATCAGTATCTAAGGAATATGGGAGTCGCTTCGTCATTGACAATACCCATTGTAATAAAGGGAAAACTCTGGGGGCTTTTTGCTATGCATAGCAAAACGCAGATAAGGCTTACTTCGGAGATGGCCTATTCTTCGGAATTACTGGGACAGATTATTAGTATGAACCTGGAACAGTTAATAGATAGAAATGCAGAGCGGAAACTGAGTGAACTCCGTTTAGAAGGCGATCAGTTTATTACGCTGAATCCAAACCCTTTGTATTTAGATAAGTTTTGGAGTGACTATGCAGAAAACCTAAAGAAGCTAATAAAATGTAACGGAGTCGCTTATCAGATAGATGAAAAAATAATGACTTTTCAGGATTGTCCTAAAAAGGAAACAATTAAGGAGATTAGTGAAAAAATACTTGAACAAGATAACAAAGAGGTCTTTCATTATACCAACATAGATGATCTTCAGATTAAGAATACAGGACCTACTCGGGGATTACTAGCGTTAAAAATAAATCATTCGGAGCCAACCATCGTAATATATTTTTTCCGAAATGAAATATTAAAAGAAACAGCTTGGGCCGGAAATCCTAAGAAAGATATAGTGGT
Source organism: Saprospiraceae bacterium (assembly GCA_045105695.1). GTDB lineage: Bacteria > Bacteroidota > Bacteroidia > Chitinophagales > Saprospiraceae > CALGLS01. Next base: position 5,416 of record JBGCDT010000227.1, read on the forward strand.
AGAAAATGAAGA
>JBGCDT010000228.1:0-2764 GCA_045105695.1 Saprospiraceae bacterium
TAGATGAATCGAGCGGCAAGGAAAAGAAAGAGCAGGGATTAGCTCGTGTAAAGAGGGGTTAATTCAGTTTGTCGAACCGCCGTATACGTGATCCGTATCTACTGCCTGCCCCGCTTTAGCGGGGGTGGTGTGAGATGCGCACTCCGGTCAATTTATTGGCCGGAGCCGTCTACTCGATTGTGTACCGTATTCTTTTATTAATTCAAGAGTTCTTTTAAGTTCTAAATCAGATAGGTTTATAACATCATCAGTGTTATATTCAATCCTTATGTCGGGTTGTACTCCTGTATTGGGCTGCTCGGTAATACTAAAGCCACCCATTACAGGAAAATCTATCTCTATCCCAGAATTAGGTAACGTTAAGAAGATAATCTGACCTCCATTTATGTCGTTCAAATTGCCACCAGTTTCACTTCCTATGACGGTTCCAATATTTTGATTTTTGAACCTGTAAGCTATGTAAAATGCTAATGAAGTGTTAGCCGAACTTATTAAAAGATATGAGTTTCCTTTATAGATTTTCTTAGTATTTTCTGAAGGTTGTGATGAAAAATTCTCTTTGAAAATGTAATAACCATTCTGTGGTTCATGGTCTTGAGGATTTAAATTATGATACCAAGGATTATCGCCCCAAGTTCGAATATGAGGTTTCAACGTTTCTGGAAAATGGACGTATCGTGTTCTGCCTTCTCTTTCGAATTGGAAATCATCGTGAGTAAGGTAACTAAACAGTTCGTCAGCCATTTCATCATTTCCGCCATTGTTCTCTCGAATATCAATAATCAAATGCTCAATTTTTCTCGTTCTAATTTCCTTGAATGCATCTGCCAAAAATGCTTTGTAATCAATGGTCATTGCTTTCCATCCATTTAGTCCAAAGGAATTCAAAGTGAGAATGGCGGTATTATCTGATAACACTTCAAATTTCCACATGTCATCTCTTGTTTTTGGAAATGTTTCATAGCGTTCAGTTAAAATATCGAACCTTTTTTCTCTAGTCAAGGTCGATACATCTAAAGAAATGATTTCTTGCTGATTAGGTTGTTGGATTTCTAATGTGATACTTTGATCATTGATAGGATATATTAGCGGATAAAATATATCGAAAGCATTGTATCTGAAATCGTATCCATTTACCTGAGTTTTGTAAATACGATTGTTATCAGTAGCTCCGTCAGCACCTACGTGTTTTATAATTTCATTACCAATGTCACTAACAGGAATTTGATTGATAGAAAGCACTTTTGTACCACGATGAAGCAATTCACTCTCTGAGGCGTTATGCAGAACAATCATTTCTTTATTTACCCAAACAAAAGTTAATGGGATTTTATCTGGTTGATAATGAATGATAGAATTGATAACTTTTCCTTGATTATTGAAACCAGCCTTAGTGTGGTCACATTTTAGCTGTGCGGTCAACTTTGAAATTGCCAAATAGGCTTCTTGGTGTGTAAGTGGTTTACTAAATTTGTTTTCCAATTCATTCAAAGCGGTTTGTATGCCCGCTTTGTTGTTGTATCGATACGTTCCAGGATGAACTTCAAGAACCATCGTTTTTATCAACTCAAAATCTTCTTTTAGTCCCTTTATATCAATTTTGCCCAATGTGCTAATATCAATAACTTGCTCTTTATTCCACGTGTTATCAGATATTTGGTTGGCTTTATTTCCCTTTAATTCAAGTGTCCTATTAGGTGTGTTTTCCCAAGTAGGTTGTTTTTCATCAGTAAACAGTACAAATTTAAACTCCAGTTCTTCTTGAACATTTAAGGGGAAATTTACATCAACGACATAAGATTCCCCTTCTCTTTTTAATGGTATTGACTTTGACCAGTCAAGAGGAGGTGTATTTCCTCGTATTCCTACATATTCATTTGTGGTTTCCGGTATATCATTTACAATGAATCGCACAGAAGTCTGTCCATAGGTTATCAGGCCGATTGTCAATACGATGATGGTAAATACTAACTTTTTCACTTTATTATTATTATGGTACACAACGCTCGGTGCAAACGACTGTAGACGCGTTTAGCGGCTATGTCCGTTTTGCACATTGTGTGTGCCTTGAATGGCCACCTAATTTCTTACAAAGCTAAGAAATTATTCTGAGGCGCTATAGGCACTTCATTACTCTAGGGAGATGGAAGTTCTCCTGTCGCCTAAAGTAAGTGAGGGCGACTAGCAAGCCGCAAGGGCGTTTTCCGCGAGGAATGGTCTGAAGTAAGGGGGACTGCAAAAGTTGGAATGCACGAACCCGTCTGGCCGCCGGACAGGCAGGAATTGCATATGAGGCATCCGTAGGTAGTCGAGGTAGCACAACATACCGAAGGCTGTTCACTTATCGCAACAAACCAAAGCCGCGAGATGTAGATGCAGGCAGCTTCAACGGAAAGAGGGTAGACCTTACCAAGGGAGGTCTCTGAACGATGTATGTAATATTTTCAGAGAAGTCAGCCGAAGCCATAGTAGCGATTGGCTGAAATGCCAAATCGTGAAGGGCCGAACATGGAACTGTTCTTTAGCTCTCTGAATCTCAGGACTATTAGAAACCGACCGGTGGATGTAGTCTGGCGAACAGGGACGATTAAGAACGAGACAGATTTTTTTTTTAATGTTTTAATGATTAAAAAGAGAGCCACAAATTTAATGCGATGGGTGGTAGGCGGACAGAGTTTTGTCAATGCCTGCCAGGCCGTTATGCGTAACAAAGGTTCATCGGGTGTGGAGGGCGCGAAAGCAGAAGACCTTCCAGAGTACCTGA
>JBGCDT010000229.1:0-2624 GCA_045105695.1 Saprospiraceae bacterium
GCTCGGAAGACTATTGTTAGAAAATGATTTAGAAACGACTAGAGGTAGATTGGAGTTAGGGGAAGGACTGATGGCCGGTGTTTACTTTTTGGAAGTAAAGAGTGGGGGAGAGCGGGAGACGTTTACTATTGTACGGCAGTAGATTTTTTTGATGGTAAATTCATTCTGTCTTCTACAAAATAATTTTCGACAATAAAAATCAAAAAGTATACAGTTATATTCAAAATGTCCCATCGGGACCATCTGTCTATAGCACCATGTCAATGGTGCGATTTTGCGTTCCGTAGGAACAGCCTTTATAAGGGATAAATTATAAAAATGGCGAGTCATATGGAACGCTGTTTTCGTCTGACTATAACAATAAACTTACAACAGGTAAAACGCTAGCCACATGCAAACTAACTTCCTGACCTCCACCCGCAAACAATTTGAGTACTACAAGATGCTCGGTGACAAAACCTTTGCAAACCTCTCCGAAGAAAACATCCACTGGCAGTACAACGAACAAAGCAATTCCATAGCCATCATCGTCAACCACATAACAGGCAATATGCTTTCCCGATGGACGGACTTCCTACATAGCGATGGCGAAAAGGACTGGCGAAACAGAGATCAGGAATTCGAATCCATCATCAAAACCAAAGAGGAATTACTACGCCGCTGGGAAGAAGGCTGGGCCTGCCTTTTCAAAGCACTAGACTCTGTGAACGAAAACAACTTCGATCAGCTCGTTTACATCCGAAACATCGGTCATACAATTGTGGAAGCGGTCAATCGACAACTAGCCCATTATGCTTACCACATTGGTCAAATTGTTTCTATCGCAAAAATGATAAAAGGAGAGGAGTGGCAAAGTTTGTCCATTGCAAAAGGAGCTTCTAAAGAATACAACAAAAAGAAATTTGAGCAAGAACAAAAGCGAGGTCATTTCACTGATGAATTCCTTGAAGATAAAACCTAACAATACACTTACAATTAAGGAAAGCCTTAGGCTACAACTTATAATTATGTCTGAAGCTAACCTGTAGAACTTGAACTGCGATCTGCGAGTTACTGTCCATGCCATTCGAGCTACAAATCTCGAAATAGTCAAAATAAATGCTAAATTTGATTTCAAAATAAAATGATAATATGCGCAACGTAAAATGGATCGGGGTCTATCCCGCAGTCACAACAAAATTCAAAGAAAACGGAGATTTGGATATCCCAATGTTTCTTAAAAATATCGCCTTTCAGGTGGAGGCCGGTGTTGACGGAATCGTCGTTGGAGGATCGCTTGGAGAAAGTAGCACCCTTACCCATGCAGAGCGACTGGAAATAACTAAAGCGACTTTGGATCACGTTGGCGACAAGGTAGACGTCATTCTAAACATAGCAGAAGGTTCCACCAAAGCTGCTAAAGAACTAGCAAAACAAGCAGAGGAAATAGGCGCTCACGGACTCATGCTCCTCCCGCCAATGATGTACAAACCGACCGATCAGGAAGTCGCGGATTATTTCAGAGCGGTAGCCACATCGACGAAGTTGCCCATCATGCTCTACAACAATCCAGTAGATTATAAGATCGAAGTGACCTTAGAAATTTTCGAACAATTGCAGGATTTGGAAAACATCCAAGCTGTAAAAGAAAGCACTCGCGACATCTCCAACGTCACTCGAATGAAAAATAAATTCGGAGATCGCTTCAGAATTCTTTGTGGTGTAGATACACTGGCGATGGAAGAATTGCTCATGGGAGCAGACGGTTGGGTGGCTGGTCTGGTGGATGCTTTTCCACAGGAGACGGTTGCTGTTTATCGCTATGTGAAAGCGGGACGTATTGAAGAAGCATTGAAAATCTATCGTTGGTTTTTACCAATTTTGGAATTGGATATTAATCCGCAGTTGGTGCAGAATATTAAATTGGCCGAAGTGATGACTGGTATTGGGACGGAGCATGTGCGTGCGCCGAGGCATGTACTAGTCGGAGAGGAGCGGGAGCGAGTGATTGGGATTTTGGAGAAAGGGCTGGCGAATCGGCCGGAGTTGGGGAATTATTTAGAGGCTTAAAATAAACTGAACATGAAAAAAGAACTAAAACTAATCATAGCATGCCTTATGATGTTTCTAAACGGGACATCACAGGATACTTTTAAGGAACCTAATCATAAGATGGGGCTTAGTTTCTCAAGCGGAGTTTCAAATAATGAATATATGATAGTTGATCGAAAACGAAGTGATCTACGTGATTATTTAGGTTTCGATTTACAACTTGGAGCATTCTATGAAAAAAGATTAAGTAGAAGATTTGTTTTGTCAACAGAATTAGGATTAAGGTATAGTGATTTTTATACAACATATGGAACTTGTGATAATGATCCATTGGATCCAACGCATAATGCCAATTGTCATCAATATCAATCGGATTGGAATATGTTCTCAATCCCTGCGACATTAAATCTGAAATTCTATTATTTTAAAAGAAAACAATTATATATCGAATCAGGATTTGGGCTAGATTTCAGATTGAATAAGGCTCCGGAATTGGAATATCAGAAATCGAGCATAATATATAGGAATGGAGAGCGAGGCGAAGGATTTATTCAGAGTGGAAAAGATAGGGAAGACGGAATTAATTTATCAGC
>JBGCDT010000230.1:0-17293 GCA_045105695.1 Saprospiraceae bacterium
AAACGTTGTCAATATTCAGAGAGAAAATGCACCAGGTGACATCAGTGTCTATCCAAATCCAGTGAAGAATACGCTGAACGTAGACTTTGAATTGGAGCAGGATGAAGTCGTTGTTTTGAAAATCACAGATATGGCTGGTAAAACTATTTTTTTAGAAGAATATGCAGCAGAGCGAGGAATAAATAACTATACAATGAATTTTGGGAGTCTAGCAAACTCAGTTTACTTTGTGACGATGAAGAGTAGTAACGGTATGGTTACAAAGCGAGTAGTAAAGCAACAATAGTTATAAATTTATAAATGAATTTGACAGAAGCTCTGCACACAACTAATGTGCAGGGCTTCTCTTTGTTAAAAGAGTATGCAGAATAATTCACGATCTAATTTGCAATCCCTAAATTTGTCTAATATTTCAAAATGATAAACAATAAGAATGAAGATCAAACACGTAATACACTGCCTAATCCTTTTACTATTTCTAACGACTACCGCCTGCAAATCCACAAAGCTACTTTCTGATGACAGCATCAGCATCTCTAAAATCAAAGAAGATGTCTACTACCTCGCAGATGACAAACTCGAAGGTCGCGAAATCGGAACTTCAGGCGAACTACTCGCTGCTGAATACATCGTCAAAAGATTTAAGGCCATTGGTATCCAACCAGCTGGTGTGGATGGAAGCTATTACCAGTCTTTTACTGGAAAGGCAGAAGTAGATCATCATGGTCATCCAGTTGATTCTAATAAGAAGCCTCCACGTGGTATTAACGTCATTGGCTTTTTAAATAACAATGCTCCTACAACAGTAGTTATTGGTGGTCACTATGATCACTTAGGTTATGGTCACTTTGGTTCTTTGCATGCTGGTGAGCCAGAGATTCACAATGGTGCAGATGATAATGCTTCTGGAATTGCCGCAATGTTACAACTGGCAGAACACCTAAAAGGACGATACACTAATAACAATTATCTGTTCATCGCTTTCTCAGGTGAGGAAAAAGGACTCTGGGGTTCTAATTACTTTTCTAAAAATCCAACAGTAGAAAAAAGTACTTTGAATTATATGATCAACATGGACATGGTTGGCCGTCTGAAAGAAGATAAAACCATTGCGATAAATGGGGTAGGGACTTCACCATCTTGGATGCCTGTTATTGATAAGTTAAAAGTGGATGGTATAAAACCAGTTACTACGGACTCCGGAATTGGTCCTTCAGATCATACTTCCTTCTATCTGATAGATGTTCCTGCAATTGCTTTTTTTACAGGACAACACGCTGATTATCATAAACCTACGGATGATGCGGATAAAGTGAATTATCCAGGAATACAATCGGTTGTTCAGTATATAGATGCTCTTGTTGGAAAATTAGATGATAGCGGAAAATTAGTTTTCACTAAAACAAAGGATGATTCAATGGGAGGCGATACACCAAGGTTTACAGTTACACTAGGAGTAATGCCGGACTATCTATATGGAGAGAAAGGAATGCGAATAGATGGCGTGAGAGATGGACGTCCTGCTTCAAATGCAAAAATGTTAGCTGGAGATATTGTCATTCAAATGGGCGAACACAAAGTAGAAGACATGAACGGCTACATGGATGCGCTGAGCAAATTCAAAAAAGGAGATTCAACAATTGTGAAATTCAAAAGAGGGGAGAAGGTAATGGAAGCGGAAGTACAGTTTTAGAGGGAAAGGGTATAGAGGGTAGGAGAGGGTTGAAGATGGTAGAAGAGGGATTCGCTCTGTACACGTTCAGGGAATCCCCTCTTCTACCTTTTTCAACCCAAAAAACAAAAACCGAGCGAAACCCTTTTCCACCCTTTTTTATCCACCAGTTTCCTGACGGAGTCTTTTGATTTGGCTGTCCCAAAGTTGTGTTTGGTCATCTTCTTCGCCTTCGTCACAGTAGTCTGTGATCTCAAGGATGGTTTCATTTGTAACAGGAGATTTACGGAAACGGAACTCTAGGTATTCATCGTCATCAGCATCTTCCCAGCGGAAGCGCACACGCTCGTCTTCGATATCATCTAATAGTTCAGCAACCTCTTCAGCACCATTCCAAGAGAAGGTGTAAATATCATCTTGTATATCCACTTCATCACAAAACCAGCGGACTAAACAAGCAGGTGTTGTAATAAAGGTATACAGTATCGTTGGAGATGCTCTAAATAAAAACTCGATTTCTACGGGAACTCTATTCATTGTAGGATGGTAATTAATCTGTGAAAGTGATTAGGTTGATTTTTTAAAGTACCAAATCCATCCTGAGTGGTAGGTCGTTTTTTGGTTCTTCTTGTAAAAATTACACCTAAGTTGTTTAAAGTCACCTAAGTGTCTGATCGGCAATAAAAAATAAATTATTGGCTTTTCCAAATTTTATTTTCAACAAATGTGGATTTTCTCCTTAAAAAACCTTATTTTAGGTGGGAATTCAGAAGAAGTGGTAATACTTAGCTTCACCTGAATTCATCACCTTTTATACTCAACAAAATTAAGCTTGGATCCCCACATTTCCGGAACTTGACATCCAGGGATAAATTGCTTACTTTTGCGCGGTATTTAGAGGAGGCTGGGCTTTTTACACTAGAATTTTCCCATCACCGATAAATTTGGACTCCAGTCCTCAAAAGAACCACTTAAGAACAGCTTACAGCTTTACTAACTTGATTAGCTGACATTAAGTGATAATCCCATCGAAAAATTCTTCGTTATCGAAGAACCGACTTTCACGAGCTTTTACACACCTGACACCTATGTCAGACCGCTAAAAACGAGAATACCTGTAAACAATCTTTGACGGAAATAGCCCAAAAAGCATTTCTTTGTCTTGATAAATACAGCAGGCATTCGAACAATTTGCTGTTTGTCAGGATTCTATAAGTGACTAAATATTAAAAATAAGTCTTATTAATAAGTAGTTATACTTGAATTACTAAGGCATTTTACTCATTACATATAAATTTTTTAAACTGTTATTGCATGAGACAACTTAAAATTACAAAGTCAATTACCAACCGGGAAAGTCAATCACTCGAGAAGTACCTACAGGAAATTGGTAAAGTTGATCTGTTAACCCCCGAAGAAGAGGTGGATTTAGCTAAAAAAATCAAGCAAGGCGATCAGATATCCCTTGAAAAACTTACAAAAGCTAATCTCCGTTTCGTAGTTTCCGTGGCTAAACAGTATCAAAACCAAGGTCTTTCTCTTTCTGACTTGATCAATGAAGGTAATTTGGGACTTATCAAAGCGGCTCAACGTTTTGATGAAACCCGAGGTTTTAAATTTATCTCTTACGCAGTATGGTGGATTCGTCAGTCTATTCTTCAAGCACTCGCAGAACAGTCTCGTATCGTTCGTCTTCCCCTCAACAAAGTGGGATCTTTAAACAAGATCAACAAAGCTTTCTCTGAGCTGGAACAGGAATATGAAAGAGAACCCTCATCGGAGGAATTAGCAGAGCTGCTAGAAATACCGACTGAAGAAGTAGAAACAACTCTTGGGGTCGCTGCCCGTCACGTGTCTATGGATGCTCCATTCGTAGAAGGAGAGGATAACTCTCTATTGGACGTGTTGGAAAACAGCGGAACACCTAGTACCGACAAAGCTTTAGAATACAAAGAGTCTTTGAGCCGTGAAATCAACCGCTCACTAAGCACTCTCACTGATCGCCAATGCGACGTCATCAAGCTTTATTTCGGTATCGGTATCGAACACCCTATGTCATTAGAAGACATCGGCGACAAATTTGGTTTAACCAGAGAACGCGTCCGTCAGATTAAGGACAAAGCCATCAACAAATTGCGTAACACTTCTAGAAGCAAATTACTCAAGAACTACTTAGGAGCGTAATTCGCTTCACAGTAGTATCTAATTTACCTTACCAACTTAACTAACTAACCAGGTAAAATATAACTTAAGACAGCAGGGCATCTCGGATTAATTTTCGGGATGCTTTTTTCTTTATGTCATTCACCAAAAAATCCCTCATCTGATAACAGACAAGGGATTTATATTTTGTAATAGTATTGCCTGTCTGGCTTATGTCAACAGACAGGTTATAAATACTACTCAGGATGTACGTGAAACTCTACTGCCTCGATAGCTTCCCCTTCTCCTTCTTCATGTCCCCAAACTTTTGCTTCCAAAATCCAGTCTGTGTGACCTTCTACTTTGTTTACGTTTGAGAGAATGAAGTCATCGTGGTAACCATGCTCTCCACTGGTTGCATGTACATGTGCGTCGCCTGGCTCATTGTAAATTACGGTACCGTCAGCTTTATTTTTGATCGTTACATTGATATGATGTACGGTTTCCCCTGTATGACTTTCAAAGTCAACGTGAATGTGCATGGTGTCATTGACATGTTTGTCCTCAGTCGTTGGCATTTGTACATGTGCGTGGTAGCTGTAATCTGTTACATCATCAGAACTTTCATCATCACTTCCACAAGCATAGAATAAGAAAGCAGCTGAAAATAGTGTACTTAATAAAATTAATTTCTTCATGATTTAGAATTTTAAGATTGATAATCTTTAAGTAAAAAGATTTAGTGGTTTTAAAATAGAAATGAAATTTGGCCATTGATTCTTCCTTTGACAGTTGTTGCTTCTACTGCAAAATCATCAGCAACAGGCAGAGCATAGGAAAGTCCCGCTAGCCATTTTTGTGTTTGAATATTAATGCCGGTAGAAAGGAATAATCCTTTACCACCAGTGTTTGGTACGTTAGAGCCCCTTGCGTATCGGTCGCTTGATAACTGTTCTAGTCCTAGTCCAAGGTTCGGAATCCATTGTAGATTGCCTTTGTTCCAGGCTTTAAAAGCAGTGAGTCTCAGCGAGGACGGATTGCCGAATCGATATCCAGAATCCGTTTCTGTATTTACCTGATGAAAGATATTCAGCACTAGACCAGCACTGTTGTAGGTCCAGACTACATTCGCTTGAGCATTGTAGCCCAAGGCTCCATTCCCCAGATTGAATGATTCTGGTAGATTCCTATCATGCAGTTTTGCATCGAATCTGCCGGTAGGTAGGCTCACTCCCAGACCTGCCTCTACATGCAGTTTCGTATTCCATAAAAAAGATTGATTTTCTAAAAAGATATAATTCGCATTTATGGAAATATCACCAAGACCTTGTTCGGTCAGGGTTTCCTCTTGCACACTTCTGCTTTTAGAAGCATAGGGTACTTGTGCCATCAGACGGATACGATCGGTCACCGCATAGCGGAGGGATAGATCAACTTGATGGAAATCGTCTTTGATTAAATAACCGCGTTCTGTTGAAGACTCGAAGGGATTGAGATTGTAATTTAATCTTAGAAAATTACTCCGATAATCCGTCAAAAGCCCAATGCCAGTATTGCCTATGTTCGAGCCACACACATCACAGCTGTAGGCTGTAACAGATGGCAGGGCAACACAACAGAACACGATAAAAAGAATTCTTTTTATCATTATGTGTTGATTGGTTTACAAACTTATTACTTGTGATTAAGTTAGGTCATACCAATTGCGGTGGATGGAAAATATCGAAATGATAAAGAAATTGATAGCCATTCACGAAGGATGGAAATTGTGATTTAGCTATAAGTGAAGTGGTTAAATTAGAAGATGGGGTTTCAGAAAGTATATATACCGTTGTCGTTTTCTCCTTGTTATCAGGAGCAGGCATTTTGCTTTCTTTTTCTTTATTTTCTTTAATGGTTTTATTTAGAAAACAGGTACCATGACAATTTATTTCTTTTACATCTCTATTGATACAAAAGTTTTTAGCAATGAAGTCTCTATTTATTTGGAACTGGACATAAGTGATCAAGTCCCTCACCGCGAGTGTAAGCATTAGACAAGATAAGCATATGGCAATTCCATTTTTCACGATGCAAAGTTAAAGAATTTCTATTTTTGATTTATCTGATAGATGTCAAAAATAGTCTTTAGGGATTAGTAAATGGTCTTTGGCCTTTAGTACACTCAATCGGTTTGAAGTATTTAGCACGATTCATCCACGATAGAAGGAAACTAAAGACAAAAGGCTAAAGACTATCTTTCTCTAAATGAAGTTTTTGTTTAACTTCTCCGTAAATTTGTATCGTTTTTAATCACGTCCCGTATTTATCTTATTAAATAAGTGTTCTTAGAAAAGGCCTCGTCCAAAGGCTACTAATTAATTTTTGTAAAACCATTTAAGCTTATTATTCATGAACGAAAAAGAATTGCTTCTCCGTAACCAAACTAACGCTTCTCTACAAGAATGGCGAGAGAAAGAAAAGACAGCAATCGAACTACTAAAAGTAGCTAGCGATTTGCGCTTCGACCGCTCCATTGAACTGGTCCTTTTCCGTCGTAACATTTACGATGCAAGAGCCAGTGAAATCTTAAACGACCACCTCTTTGCTCAGAACTATGTCAATCAACCGCTTTCGGTAGAACTGAGTCTCGATTTGGCAAAAGCCATTAGCAACATAGAAAATCTACGTCCTGCAAAATTGGATGTTGGAAAACTTGGTGCAGAATGGTTAGAGCAGAAAGACAATTATAAAACACTTGAGGATTTCGTTCACGACAAATTGCAAGGTAACGTAAATAGTACTGACTCGCCTTTGGAATCCAAAGATGTAGTCCTCTACGGTTTTGGTCGTATCGGAAGAATTGCCGCAAGAATCATTATCGGTAACACGGGGAGAGGAGAGCAGCTGCGACTAAAAGCAATTGTACTCCGTCAGAAAATGAAAAGTAGAAAAGAGGAGGCAGCAAAAAGAGCTGCACTTTTGGAAAATGACTCCGTGCATGGAAAATTCCGAGGAACCATTGCCATAGCTGATGATGGAAATGAATTAATAATAAATGGTAATCGCGTCAAATTGATCTACGCAGGAAGTCCTACGGATATTGATTACACAGAATATGGTATTAGCAATGCGCTGGTCATTGACAACACAGGTGTGTGGAGAGATAAGGAAGCATTGAGTATTCACCTACGTCCAGGAATCGATCAGGTTTGTTTATCTGCACCCGGTAAAGGTATTCCAAATATTGTCTTTGGAGTAAATCACAAAACTTTTGATGCAGAGGAAAATCGCATCTTCTGCGCAGCTTCTTGTACTACAAATGCCATCGCTCCAATTCTGAAAGTCATCAATGACAACCTCGGTATCCAAAGAGGTCACTTGGAAACCATCCACGCTTATACTTCTGATCAAAACCTATTGGACAACTTCCACAAGAAGCCAAGAAGAGGAAGAGGAGCGGCCGTGAATATGGTACTGACTTCCACAGGAGCAGCACAGGCCGTTAATATTGTAATGCCGGAATTGGCTGGAAAACTAACGGGTAACGCTGTCCGTGTTCCAACACCAAATGTTTCTTTAGTCATTTTGAATCTTTCGCTAAACGAAGGAACTACAGTTGAAGGCCTGAATGGCTTATTCAAAAACGCTTCGCTGCATGGCGATCTCATCGAGCAGATTCACTACTCTGATTCTACGGAGTTTGTATCTACACAAGCGGTTGGTATGACAACGACTTCTGTCTTCGATGCACCCTCTACGATTGTTTCTCCTGATGGGAAAAACATTACGATCTATGCTTGGTATGATAACGAGTTTGGCTATACGAGTCAATTGGTGAGACTGGCTAAGTATGCGGCGAAGGTTAGACGGTTTTGTTATTACTAGTGATAAAAGGGTTTCGGGTTGTCTGGTGACGGGTTACCGGTAGTCGTTAGAATATAAAAAAATCCATCAGTAGTTTTTCTGCTGATGGATTTTTTATAACCTGCCTGTTGGCAAAAGCCAGGCAGGCAATACATTTACAGGAATACTATTCTAAAGAAATCGCAAACTTATTATTCGTCTCATCACATTCCCGAATTGCTAGGTAAGGATCCAATTCCAAAATCAACATCGCAGAATACCGCGTCTTCTTAGAAATATCCAAACGGATAACCCCTGTATAAAAATCACCAGGCTCCAGTAGTTTCTCGTCTTTGATAAAGGAGCCTCCGATAGGAATGGCACCTTTAGTCAACTTACCTGTTCGATTTAGAAAAGCTTTAATTGCCAGGTTGTCTTCTTCCTTTCCAGACTTGCCACGGAAAGCGGCAGGGCCTTTTCCGTGATTCGCAATTTTGTATTCTATGGTAACCCAACGTTTCGTTTGGCGTGTGATGATGACTGTGTCGATTTTTAAATCCGGACAGAATTTTTGATCGATGTAGTCTTCGGCCGTTGGGCCGCTATCACCAACGGAAATAGTAAACCCTCCGTCGTCTTCTTTCTCTTTTTCTGTTTTAGGATTCAATCTAATTTTTGCAGATTCGCCTTTCAGAGATCGACCCGCTTCTAATGTAAAAGTATTGTTAAGTACTTGTTGAATGATCTCTGCTCGGTAGGATTCTAGATCTGCTGATTTCAAACTAAGGTCGAATTCAAAGAAGATAGCAGGTTCGGTCGTTCTTCCTTTTTTGTGGAAAATGGACTCTCGGCCCGTATTGATAAGGTTGTATTTTATTTGAGCGGATTTGGATTTTCTGCGCTTGACAGAGATGTCTGAGACGACTAATCGGTAGCCTTTATAAACTTTAGAGACATTAGGAAGACTATCAAGGCTTACTGGCTTGGAAGTAGAACAAGCCGTAATGCTTTGCAGTAGCAAAAGCGAAAACGCCAGTACCATATATCCTTCTAATCGCTTTTTGAAAAAAATCATTACTCCGTATGTTGTTGGGATTACAGCTATCGTATTGGAAATCAATGGAATAAGCTGTCAAAATTATTGTTACTTGTACTTTTGCAAAAATGAAGCCGTATCAAGATTAAGAGTCAAGCACAAGTCTCAAGAATCAAGTTCAAAGGCGCTTAATACGGAGTCTTCGCGATCCATACGGGCGAAGGGTTTGAACTTGATTCTTGACGCTTGTTACTTGAACTTAAAAACAGTTATCCTAACGCTTCCTCCAACTCCTTTAATTGATTGCCAATCTCGTTTTGTTTGGTTTCTATACTTTTAATCTGTGTCGCTTCCTCAGCCAGCAGTTGATCGAACTCATTAAAATTACCATCGATCTTCTCCTTGATGTTTCTAATGTAAGCGTTCAACTTGCTAGTCACTTCGCCTTCTAATTGCTGGCGTCCTTTCTCAATCTCTGCTCTATAACCATTGATGACTTTCTTCTTTTGAATACCAACAGAAACGCCGGCGAAGAGCAAACCAATAGTTGTCAAAATTCCTCCGGTAATATCGAAGACCATCCCATTGGTAACGGTTGCGAGGATGACTCCGATCACTGCGATCCCTGATCCCGTAGCCACATTCGGCGACATAGATTCATGACCAGGGAATAATTCATCATCCGTAAAATTCTCAGAGCGATTCATAAAACGAGTAAATGCCTCCTGCAAATCCTGAATGACATGTGTCCGTTTTTCTGCGATCTCACTGAAGAGGTCGTGGTTTTCCTTTAGAATGGTTTTGCTATTTCTGATTTTCAAATCGATCATGTGTGCCATCTGCTGAATGCTGTCGGCGATGTCAACTACACCAGTGTTGAGGCGATCTTTCATGGCGCTGTTCAGGTCGCGTTCCAAGGTTCCGGCAATACCAGTCAGCCATTCCTTCGCTGATTCTTTTTTGCTGAACATAGCAGAGAAAGACCTGCGAAGCAAAGTAAAGAAGTTCAAACCTTCACTCAGTTCCCGCTCCGTTTTCAAAGTAATTCTATCGTAAGCTGCCAAAAGATTCTCAATCAAAGAATTCACCTGGTATTGCGACTTGCCTTCCTGAACGTCCAGCGTTTGTTGTACATCCTTTCGAAAAAGGGTGTCGGCCTCCCATTGTTGCTTTCGGATACTCATGCCCTGAGCGATTCGGGCGTTTAGATTTTGAGCGGTTTGTACGTTGCTTTGTAGTTTTAGCAGTGGCGCTTTTCCGCCCGTGATGTGTTCTGTTATATAATGTCTGATGTCTTTGAATCCGCTGATGTCTTTCTCTCCTTCGATTTCTTGCTTTGCAGAAACGGCAAAAACCAACGGCTCTTCAATCCCCTTTTCCTTTGCGTATTTTTGAACGCCTTCAAAGTTGATTTTTAAATCGTCTGCATTCATCAGGTCTTTTTGCTGTAGCACAAAAACGATTTTCTTACGCCAGTCCTCGTGGATGTAATTGAAAAAATCCCAGGCAGATTGGCGGTAAGGATTTTTAGATTCAAAAACAAAAACAATGAGATCCGAAGCAGGGATAAATTTTTCGGTAATCTCCTGATGATGATCCACAATGGTGTTGGTCCCCGGCGTATCGACGATGGCTATTTCTTTCAGAATTTCGACGGGCTGCGTAATGCGCTTGAGATAAGGAGAAACATCGGTATAGGTCTCCTCCTCCCCATATACAATCTGCTGAATCGTATCCGTCATAGGAGAAGGAGCCACTTTACAAATTTCCTTATCGGCATCCAGTAAAGCATTGATAAAACTACTTTTTCCAGCCTTCACTTCTCCCACGATCACAAACATGAATGGCTCGTTGATGCGCTCTTTCAGATCCTGTATCGTTTGTTGTAGGTCGTGGTGACCGATGGTGATGGTCAGCCCATGTAAATCTTCAACGAGGCTGTTGATGCGGTTTCGTTGTTGTTGTAATTCTTGATCTAGAATATTGGTCATGTAAGTGTATTGTTATTGTCGTAGTTTTAAAATAGCTATTTCATTGATTTAACTAAAATGCTACTTGGACTTATTTTTAGAAACCAAACATTCTTCCAGCACCATTCCAGCCTGAGGGCCTGTACAAAACAATAAATCCAGAATACTCAAATTCGGCAAAAAACCATGTCGGTCCTCAAAGGCCTGCGCATAATAAGCGGCTTCAAAGTCAGGATCTTTTCTTTGTCTGTGCTTTTTAGGATGAATTCCATTTCGCCAATCTGCTATGTTGCCAGCTACTTCTTTTTCATACGTTTCCGTAAATTTAATAGTTGTTTCTAATCGAAGTTTTTCTAATAACCATTTTAATAAATCCAAACTAAAATCAAAAAGGTATTCGTATTCTTTTTTATAGAAACTTTCTAAACCATCAGCGTAATAATCGAAAAAAGGACTATTGCCATAAGCAGAGCGGATGGCTCGCCAATGTTGATTTTGCCACAAGCCTTTATCGTTGGCAATACGGGTTTGGCGAATGTTCTGTTGTTCGTTTTTACCTTTTTCTAAAGGAATGGATAATAACAAAACACCATTCGCTCCAGCGATATAACAACGGTTGCGATAACTTCCTTTCGTATAATTTTCCTTCTGTTCTAACAATACACTTTCATACTGCGCGAACTTAGCGAAGTACTGAACCGGAGGAAGATATTGCAACTCAATGAGTAAGGACATGTTGGCAAAGGTAGCCAATTTTTTCCTACCTTTAACACCATGAATAGCCTCCGAAATCATCTCCGCGAACTAGCTAAAAAAGCTACACCCAGCAAGGGCTACGGAGGTATGGAGGTCACTACGCCATATCTAGAAAAGCGGGCATTGTTTCCTGCACAGATCACTGCTCAACCGGTGGATGATCTGGAATTGATCGTTGTCATTCCTGCAAAAGATGAAAAACATTTGCTGAAAAGTCTGGCCTCATTACATAAGGCAAAACAACCTGATTGCTCGGTAGAAATTATTGTTGTTATCAATGATTCCGAAAAGGATGATGGAGAGATGGAACAACGCAATTCACGTCTTTTTCAACGATCCATCAAATGGGCTTCTGAACATAGCACCTCAGAAAAGAAGTTTCACATCCTCTATCACAGTGGCTTGCCAGCCAAACATGCGGGCGTTGGATTGGCACGAAAGATCGGAATGGATGAGGCTGTTTATCGCTTTGCACAAATTGAAAAAGAGAATGGTTTGATTGTCTGCTTTGATGCAGATACGCTTTGTCAACGAAATTATTTTACAGCTATCCAACAATACTTCTTCGTAAAGCCAAAGTTGCAGGCCGCAGGTATTTATTATGAGCATCCGTTGGAAGGGGAGGAGTTTCCGAAGATGGTTTATCGGGCGATTGCTTTGTATGAATTGCACCTGCGTTATTATACCCATGCGCAACGTTTTGCGGGTTTTCCATTTGCTTGCGAGACCATTGGTTCTGCGATGGTTGTTCGTGCGGATGCTTATCAACAACAGGGTGGAATGAACAAACGGAAGGCAGGAGAGGATTTTTATTTTCTACATAAGTTTACACCACTCGGTCATTTTGGAGAAATAAAAAGTACGATTGTCAAACCTTCGCCTCGGCGTTCGGATAGAGTGCCATTTGGAACTGGAAAAGCGGTGGCTTCCTTTACAGAAAATAGAAAAGAGGAAGTGCAGACCTATGCGCCACAGAGTTTTGAAGACCTGAAACTTTTTTTTGAGCGAGTACCTCATTTACGAAAGTGGAAAACGGAAAAGGCAGAGGAGTTGCTAAAACCATTGCCCGAATCTATTCAAGCGTTTTTAAAAACAGTAGATGTAAATAAAAGTCTCTCAGAGATAACAAAGAACACAACTAATGCAAAGACCTTTGAGAATCGTTTCTTCCGCTGGTTCAACGCTTTTATGATTATGAAATATGTACATTTCGCCAGAGACAAATTCTACCCAAATGTAAAAGTAGAAGAGGCCGCTCAGTGGTTACTAAAAATACATTTCAAAAAACGACTTCGTGGAAAACAGACGGCTCCGTCGCTGTTGCTAAAACTTCGGAAAGAAGATAAAAAGGCAACAGACTTCTTCGATTAGGTTTTATTGCGTGAGGTATTTCTTTTTCTTAGTAGTTGCGCCCCTTTGACCAAAAGTAAAAATCCATTCTACATTTCTTATCGTTGCCGTAAAAAAGCACTACTTTTGCCCGCCTTATTAACAACATAAGATTAACTGGGTTAATGGTAATTGAAATATCCAGATTGTCTTTTGTGTAACACGTATTTAAAACTAAACTTTTTTTCATGAAATCATTACTCTATTTAATACCTGTACTTTGCCTGGCAATGGCTTGTGGCGATACAGGAGGTGCTGGTGCAGCATCTGCAAACGCTTCCCTGAATAATTTTGAGGATAGTCTTTCTTATGCTTTCGGTAGCCTAACCGCAGACGATTTAAAAACTCGTGGTGTTACTTTAAAGGCTGATGTTTTTAAAACAGCTATAGATGAGGAAATAAAAGGCAGTGCTTCTATGTCAGAAGAGGCTATGTTTAAAACATTCTCTGAATTTTCAAAAGAATTACAAACGGCTGGTGGAAGCTTTACAGAAGCCACTCCAACGACTGTCAACATGGATTCTCTTTCTTATGCGATAGGGAAAAACCTTGGAGGTCAATTGAAAGGGGGAGACGTAAACGTAAATGTTGCTGCTGCGGCTAATGGTCTTACCGATGTCTATGGAGGTACTTTGAAAATTGACAAAGTTGCTGCGGAAGGTATCATGCAGAAGTATACAATGGAAGCTCGTAAAAAGCAGATGGAAGCTAATGCTGCTGCGGTTCAGCCAAACATCGAAGCTGGGAAAGCCTTCCTCGCGGAGAATGGAAAGAAAAAAGGTATCATAACGACTGATACTGGTCTGCAATACGAAATCCTTACAAAAGGGAGTGGAGCGAAGCCTGCTGCTACAGATAAAGTAAAAGTAAACTACGAAGGAAAATTTTTGGATGGAGAAATTTTCGACAGCTCTTATGAAAGAGGAAAGCCAATTGAGTTTTCTTTGAACCAAGTGATTAGAGGTTGGACGGAAGGTGTTCAGTTGATGAGTCCTGGTGCAAAGTTTCGTTTCTTTGTTCCTCAGGAATTGGCTTATGGGCCACAAGGAAAAATGCCGGATATTCCTGGTGGTTCTACTTTGATATTTGTGGTGGAGTTGTTGGAGGTGAAGTAGGTTTTTTAGGGTAGAAGAGGTAGAGCGGTTGAAGAAGGTAGAAGAGGGTTTCCTTTAGTATGCGTTAATTCGCATTGTAAGGAAACCCTCTTTTGTTTTTCTACTGTCTACGATTCTCCGTTCTCTTATTGATGTATTGTATGAATGATGGTGTAATAATCCCACTGGTGCCGAACAATTAGTTTATCCGAAGCACTGATTAGTTGCTCAACATTGAGATTGTCTGGGAGTTCTATTTCTTCAATTATAGATAAATCTTCAGCCGAAAGTTTAGTTACTTTACCGATGCCACCTACGTATATGGATTTGCTGTCGTGGCTGAAGGTGATGGCAGAGGGAATGATATCTCTTGTCGCTAATATTTCAAAATTTGTGTTTGTTAGGGTTAGGTCAGTGGTGGTAATTATTTTCGATTTATCGGGAGATATGTACAATGGCTTTCCAATTATTTCCTGAGGGAGATTTTTATATTCGATAGAAATAATTTCTCCTTGTTCGCTCAAATTAAAAATAGGAGAAGAACCCTGACTGGAAGGAATCAGGTATTCGGTTTCTGATAATTTTATTGGTGGCCTGTAGGGAGCCATGTCATCTGGAAGTTCTTCGGAGGCGATTAGTGAAAAGTCTGAAGCATCTCGTATGTAGATATGGTTCGTAGGAAAGGTTTTTTTATGGAAAATAAATCCATTAATACTAGTGATAAAATCGGAACCAAAATTTAGAGGAGGAGAACTACCTATGCTACTTACTTCTGTAAAGTTATCAGGATCGAAGCTAATAAAATTATTAAAAAAATCATCTATGCCATAGAGTAGCAAACCCTGCCCTGTGTCGCCTGAATTAAATTCGTAAAATTTCGGCCATACTTCTTTTATTTTTACTTCTTCGGATTTTAAATCATAAAGCCAAGGTCCTTCGTTTGTGCTTAAAAATAAATTTTCCTCTGCGGTTAAAACACCTTTAAATACTAAGCCTCTGATTCCTTTTCTACCAGAGTCGAATTTAGTCGTTTTACTGGTCAGGTATTCATTACCTATTTTTACATACAATTTATAATATTTACAGCCGGCCAGCGGCGGAGAGGGGTCGAGGTAACTGTCGGTTGAAGGGTCATTAAATTTTCGATGAAAAAAGTCTACATTTTGATTTGGCAAAAAGTGAGTATAAATAGTAGCTGGATCTTCAAAATCAGGAAAGCTATCAGTAGCACCTATCAGTTCATAACGAACAAAATCATCGTAGCTTTCTGTGTTCCATTCTGCCGTTGCGGATATCTTATCATCATTCATATGTATACTCAAAAAAAACGGATACAGTTCGGAAAGCGTATTTGATATAGTGGCCTTCGGTTCTGTCTCAGCCTCTTTTTTGCAAGTTGATAGAGACAGGACAATACAAATTAATACAAGGAATTTTTGAGTCATCTTTAAAAAATAATTTATAATGAAAATCTGGAAATTAATACCTCATTTTTTCCGGTAGATAAAGGTGGAGTTGATACGATGATTAATTCATTGTTAATTTCAAACAGATATTTAACTTCAACGTCATCTAAGGCAAGGTCTATTTGATCGTCAATATTATAATCACTGGTATTTAAAACATATACCGTATTCAAATCGGCAAGAAATAAATACTCTCCATCAGAAGAAAATAAATGAACATCACTATCTAAGTCAATTAAATGTACAAGCTCTAAATCTTTGTTGAATATTATACTCTTAGTATATGGTATAAACAAATTTCCATCAGGTGATATCGCAATTTTTCTTTTAACTGTTAATAAATCTCCAGAAGAAGGCGCTGTCGCTTCGTTTAGTGTATTTATTATTCCATTATTATCAATATTTCTAAGATATAAAGTGCCAGGTGATGCTTCGAAAAAAGAGTTACTTTCTTTGCTCAACATCTGAATGGTAGCTTTACCTATTGTAGTAGGGAAGACTATATCTTTTACTTCCCAATTAGATCTATCAATAGAAACTAATCTATAGTTCCCAAACTGGTTGTTTTGATCATTCGCTATAATATATCCAGACTTACTAAATAGTAAATTGTCAGAGCTGTATTCTAACTGGAACTGATTCTCAATTGAAAAATCTTCAACATTAAGTACAGAGAATAATCCAGGGCTGCCAGTTTTCACTAGGAGCTCATTTCCAAAACCTGAATCACCAATTTCAACTGTTTGGCCAAGGTATTGGTTTCCACTACTGAACTCTATTTTTCTAGATTTTAAATTATATTTAATTATCCCTTTGTTGTAATCGTAGGAAAAAAACAAATAATCGCTTTCAGGCAAGTGTTCACAATCCCAGAGGGATAAATTAAAACCTTCTACAGGGTTCACTACTCTAACCGGTTTGCTCCTGAGGAAATGGGTTTTAAATTTCACAAATAGTTGATAATAAAAATCACCTACCAAGGGCAATAAGGAATCCCTGAACATGGTCTCGTCTGTATCTGATACACGTTCTATATTTAGGTTGTAAGAATTATTGTATAAAAAACTAGGATCTTTTACGGTAAGACTATCTCTGGATCTAATCAAGGTGTACTCAACAAAAGTACTATCCATGTCAGTCGCGTTCCAGGAAAGATCCACATACCCTTCGGTAAGAAATGGTTCTACTATGAAATCTTCAAACTGCTCTTCTGGAATTTCGTTTATAGGATCATTACCAACAGAATCTTCATCTGAGTTACAACCAGTCCAACAAACCAATAAAAATAATAAATATAAAAGGGATGTACGTATTTTCATAACTTGGTGCTTACCTGCTAAGGTAAAGAAATGTCATGGGAATAAGGAAAGAATAAAAAATTCTAATATTTTATTTAAGATTATTCGTCCCAATTACTAAAAGGAATCCCTAATGCAAAGCCGCCCGAATCTCCAAACCCTCCAGTACCTCCGACTCCTGCTCCACCCACCAATCCAATCGCGAGTAAACCGTCTCTGCCTCAAAATAATTCAAAGCCATTTTTACAAAAACATGCCCATGCTTCGCCTCCGAAGCCCACAGGACTTTATAAAAACGATGCATCTCAGGATCTGTCTGCGCCTCCGAGACCAAACGAAAACGTTCCGCCCCACGCGTCTCCACCACAGAGGCAATCAGCAACCGATCAAGGAACCGCTCCTCCCGCCCCGAGTGACAACGCTTAATCAATGCCTGCACATAAGGATCACCGCCCATAGAGGCAGGCAAAGGAATACCCCGCTTTTCCATCAAGGCGTACACCTGCTGAAAGTGCTCCAGCTCCTCAATTCCAATTTCAATCAACTCTGGAATAATTTCCAACCGATCAGGATACTTTGCCACAAAGCTCATGGCCATCGCCGAAGCCTTGCGCTCGCAGTCACAATGGTCTTGCAGAAAGGAAG
>JBGCDT010000231.1:0-14548 GCA_045105695.1 Saprospiraceae bacterium
TACCGGGATTCCTTGCCAAGTAGAATGTTTCAATAACTGCATTCCGTTCTTCAGCGCTACTTTTTTTGAAGGATGATTATCGATGTGAATCATGGAAATGAATCGGTTTGTAATAATATTGTTAGAACCAAAGTGATGGAGTTGTCTCGCAGCCTCAGTCGCATAGCCATTTCCCCAATATTTTGGAATCAAGGAATAAGCAATCTCGTATTCTGACTCTTCGTCAACGGTCCTTGGAATGATTCCCGCAAGGCCAATGAACTCCTTAGATTCCCGTAGGGAAATAGCTAAGTGTCCTAAGCCAAATTTTTTATATCGCTCAAACTGAGCTCTGATCCAATCCTCCGCTAAGAAATCGAAAGGCTTTGTTAGATCCATACCCAGATAAGCTAGACTGTTATTGTTTTCGAAGAAGTCTATCCAAAGTGGAATGTGATCTTCTGTTAATGGTTTGAAATTTAGACGTTCACTTTGTTGATCGAAGTAGTTCATAACAGTACTTTTACAAAATTAAGCTGGAGGTAGATTTTTCTGATTCTCAATCATCAACTGCTCAAACTCTACAAAGGATCTGCCCTCGGTTATTACCTGTACCGTAAACTCCAGCGGATAAATAGAAATGTGCATATCCTTCAGCATTTTCTTTAAGGTAAAAACTCTGAACTTATAATTCGGCAAATGATCATGGTACAAAGTCATTTCGTAATTTTTAACCATATACTCACTTAGTGCAAAACACAACTGAGCCGCAATATCGCCATCGCCCATCCCTACAGATTTGAGCCAATTTGTATAACCATTCTTTATCGCGTGATCTAAATTCTCAGGATGGTTGAAGGCCGTTTTGTTAGGTAAGTCTTCTTTGTTCAGTTTGGAATAATTACCAATCATTTCAACAGAGCCATGCAGTAATTTATCATCATCTACAGTAGTCATCGGACGAAATCTTCTATCAAAATTATCCTCTGCTTTTTTCGCAATTTGAAAGTTGGATTTAGGTTCTGGTAGGGGCTGAGGTGTTGGAGGGGGAGGTACGGGAAGTTCTTTTTTAGCTTTGCTTTTTTTAGAAAAAAAACGTTTGAAGAAATTCATTTGCCTGGAATTAAATGATAGATGTGTGTGGAATGTTGTAATGAACTGATACCAAATATATTATAATAACGGCGCAAATGAAAAAGGTAATGGTTTCCTTCAAGGTTTTTGTCGATTATCTTACAGTGAAAAAAGTTCGCGCTGCGATTTCGAAAAATCGCGGTGAGCATTCTTTTTACATAAAGCCAAAGTTGAAAGTCTAATCGATTTTATTGAGAAGAGAATGTTTACTGGCGATTTACAATTTTCTGAAAAGTCCTCAACCCCTTAAGGTAAAAACTGACAATAGCAGCACCTCCCCAATGAGCCGTTTTGTTCTCCTTTTCAGAGATGCGAACGGAGCTGATTTGCTGATCGTATTCCTTTGCTCGTTTTCGGATCGCAGGGATATTTGCAAAGAAAGCCCAATGCGCCCGAACAATGGCCCAGATGTTTTTCCATTTTCCTTCTGTGAGAAATAGCAAAGCAGCAAGACCATCAAGAACCAAGCGAAGCGGAAGCAACCAAAGCAATTTTGAGCGCGACTCATTCTTCAATAACATCGTCAGTCCATTTCTGAAATTGAGAAATACCTTTCTTGGATTGTGGTAGTCCAAAGTGCCGCCTCCTACGTGATAAACGACAGATTCAGGGACTGCCATGATTTTATAACCTGCTCTTTTGATGCGCCAACAAAGATCAATTTCTTCCATATGCGCAAAAAAGCTAGCATCGAAACCACCCAGCTTTTTGTACAAACCAGAACGAATAAACATCGCTGCACCAGAAGCCCAGAATATCTCAGACTGATCATCGTATTGCCCTTCGTCCGTTTCTGTAACATTAAACACACGTCCTCTGCAAAATGGATAACCTAGGTGATCGATCCAACCTCCAGCAGCTCCCGCATGTTCAAACATCGCCTTGTTTTTGTAACTCAGAATCTTTGGTTGGCAGGCAGCAATCTGCTGATCTTTTTCCATCAAATGGATGATGGGATCAATCCATTGAGGAGTCACTTCTACGTCGCTATTGAGCAGTACAAAATAGTCCTCGTTTTCAATTTGAGCTAAGGCATTGTTATAGCCACCAGCGAAGCCATGATTCTCTGTCATGACAATCGTCTGTACTGTCGGATAATTTTTCGAAAGGAAGGAAAGCGAATCATCTGTACTACCATTGTCCGCTACATAAATCGTTGTATTAGAATAGCTTGTCGCTAAAACAGAGGGGAGAAACTGCTCCAGCCATTTACGACCATTGTAGTTGAGAATAACGATGCCGACGGAAGCTAGGTCAGAAGGATTATTTTTCAACAAGGCTTTTTTTTTCCAATCTTCCGGCAAAGATTGGAATAATCTAACAGTAGTCTTACGGTCTGCTTCTAGGGAGGCGTTCCATGCAGCGCGGGAATCAAATTGGCGAGCTCCCCGCACTTGTTTTACGAAAGTCAAAGTCAGCGCTTTACCATAAATATCTTGATCGAAATCTAGAATATTTACCTCAACGGTTTGATTATTAAATTTCTTTAATGTTGGTCGTTTGCCAATGTAGAGCATGGCTTTGTAAGTGTATTGCCTGCCTGGTAAAGTGACAGGTTGGACAGTGGCAAAAACGGCATAGATGCCTTCGTCAGGTATCAGCTTGTGTTTGTCTTGAATTTGAAGATTAGCTGTTGGGAAACCGATGGAACGACCGATTTTTTGTCCTTCGATTACTGTACCGGTCAAGGTGTAGGGATGACCCAGTAACTGATGGGCTAAATTAACTTCGCCTTTCCCAAGCGCATCACGAACCTTGGTCGAACTGACCCCCAGCTTGTCTACAACCTGCTTCTTTATTTCCACGACTTCAAAACCATATTCTGCTTCATGCTTTTTTAGATAATCAATATTCCCTTCACGGCCTTTCCCAAAGCGATGATCGTAACCGATTACAATATACTTGGGAGAAAAAAGACGTACTAAGAATTTAGTAATATATTCATCCGCAGACTGACTAGCGAATTCCTTACTGAAAGGAACGATAACCAAATGGTCAACTCCATTCGCTTCAAAAAGTGCAATTTTTTCTTCTATGGTTGAAAGCAATCTTAGCGACTGAATATTAGGTTGTAAGACCTGGCGAGGATGTGGATGAAAGGTAACGACGACGGATTCTCCCTTAGCATCTTGAGCTAACTTTTTGAGTTGTCTGAGAATGCTTTGGTGCCCCTGATGGACGCCATCATAGGAGCCAATCGTAACAACGGAGTTGGTAAATTCAGGGAGCTTTTCTAAATCGTAGTAGACGTTCATTTCGGGGGCAAATGTAGGTATTTTATTTTAAAGAATTTGGGAAGGTGGGAGAAGGTTTGAGAGGGTAGAAAAGGGTGGAAGACGGTAGAGGATGGCTTGCTCGGTATGCGTAGTGTAACGTAGTCTTTCTCAGGAAAAAGGGTTTTATTAGAGCTGTTAAATCAAATCGGATAGAAATTTCATTTCGAAGAATCATAACAAGTATTTAGGATTCTATTTGATAAACTAAAGCTTAGTAAAATTGTTTTAAATTTAACTTTATAAACTAGGGTTTTGTACCCTTCTCAAAGAAACGTACTTTCGCCTTTAAATCAAGAAAAATTTTCCTCATAGAAATGGATAAAATAAAAATAGTTGAAGCACTTAGTAAAGTGAAAGACCCACTGACTGGGCAGGACATCATCACTATGAATATGCTCTGTAACTTCACAGTAGAAGGCAATAATGTCAATTTCACATTAGAGCTTCCTAGGATGGATTACCCCTCAAAGTCGGAATTGAACTTTGCCTGCATTGCTGCGGTACAAGAAATCTACCCAGAGGCAATCGTAAATGTCCACACAGGTACTGTGGCTGCAAAAGCTGCTAAGGGACCAACTCAAGCGCCGCCTCCCAAGCCCAAAGGATCGGTTCCACATATCAAAAATATCATTGCAGTTGCTTCTGGAAAAGGAGGCGTTGGTAAATCTACTGTAGCGACAAACTTAGCACTTGGCCTCAAGGCCCAAGGAGCAAGAGTCGGTTTGATGGATGCGGATTTGTATGGACCTTCTATTCCGACGATGTTTGGATTGCAGGGACAAAGGCCCAAGGTGCAGCAAGTTTATGGACAGGCGAGATTAGTGCCGCTGATGGCACATGGCATCTCTCTGATGTCGATTGGTTTTATTATAGAACCTGAACAGGCGGTGGTTTTGCGAGGCCCTAGGTTAGGAGCTATTGTAAAGCAGTTTTTTAACGAATGTGTTTGGCCGGAACTGGATTATCTGATTATCGATCTTCCACCAGGAACGGGTGATATTCAACTGACCTTGGTGCAGACCGTACCAGTGACTGGCTCCGTGATTGTGACAACACCACAAGAGGTAGCTGTAGCAGATGCGATCAAGGCCATGAGTATGTTCATGTTGCCGAATATCAATGTTCCGATTTTGGGAGTGGTGGAGAATATGAGTTGGTTTACACCTGCGGAATTGCCAGATAATAAGTATAGAATTTTTGGCGAAGGTGGAGGAGAGCAACTGGCCAAGAAAGCTAATGCCCCCTTGTTGGGACAAATTCCTTTGATTCAGTCAGTTCGCGAAGGAGCGGATGCGGGGAAGCCAGTGATGCTAAACCCAGAGGCCGATAATGCAAAAGCTTTTATGGCGGCTGCCCAAGCCTTGGTGAAATCTGTAAATGAAAGAAATAAGAATCAGGAACCTACGAAGAAGGTAGAGATGAAGCGGTAATTATAGAAACTATATATAATTGAATTTTGTGTATCTTTGAAGGCGCAACGAATTGAGCGAGTTTTAATTTCTATTTTAATTTTCATTAATAAATGATATGTCTCAAACAGAAAAAGAGCAATTGGTAGTATTAGTAGAATCAGCTTTGGATGATGTACGACCTCACTTGAAAGTGGATGGTGGAAATGTAGAATTGGTGGAGATTACAGATGATCTAAATGTAAAAGTGAAGTGGGTTGGTAATTGTGTCAATTGTAACATGTCGACAATGACCATGCGCGCAGGGATCGAACAGAGCATTAGAGCTAAGGTTCCCAACATCAAATCCGTAGAAGCTATTAACGGAATTCCAATTTCCTAACAATAGTATTACAACTGATGTTCTTAATATTTTTTCGCTACAGCAAAAAACCTAACACTACACTTCCGTAATGACCCGAAAAGCCCTCGTTGAGCAAATCAAAAAGAAAGGCAGCTACCTTTGCGTAGGATTAGACACAGATCTTAATCGCATTCCCAAGCACCTACTTTCCACAGAAGATCCTGTCTTTGAATTCAATAAACAAATCA
Organism: Saprospiraceae bacterium; assembly: GCA_045105695.1. Classification (GTDB taxonomy): domain Bacteria; phylum Bacteroidota; class Bacteroidia; order Chitinophagales; family Saprospiraceae; genus CALGLS01. The sequence continues at coordinate 5,390 of JBGCDT010000231.1, forward strand.
TCGATGCCACTAAAAATCACTGCGTGGCTTACAAACCCAATATCGCTTTTTACGAAGCACTTGGGGCAAAGGGCTGGGAGTCTCTAGCCAAAACATTAGATTATATACCGGACGATATTTTTACGATTGCTGATGCAAAACGTGGTGATATTGGAAATACGTCTTCGCTTTACGCAAAGGCTTTTTTTGAAACTTTGAATTTTGATGCAGTGACAGTTGCTCCTTATATGGGGATCGATTCCGTAGCTCCTTTTCTAGAGTTTGAAAATAAGTGGGTTATTCTTCTTGCATTGACCTCTAACAAAGGATCGCAAGATTTTCAAATGGCGAAACAAGACAATGAAATGCCCCTTTACGAAAAGGTAATGCGAACTGCTATGACTTGGGGCACTCCTGATAATTTGATGTTCGTAGTAGGAGCCACTCATCCGGAGAAGATGCAGGACATTCGTCGAATAGCTCCAGATCATTTTTTACTAGTACCTGGTGTGGGTGCACAAGGTGGTGATTTGCAGAAGTTATCGGAATATGGACTGAACGAAGATGCTGGCTTGCTGGTGAATTCCTCTAGAGGAATTATTTATGCAGGGAGTGGGGAAGGTTTTGGAGCGGTATCGGGTTCTATTGCTAAAGGTATTGTAGATGAGATGGGAAAGCTATTGTAAGTAAACCGTAACTTAACTTTTTTTTGAACATCAATTCGTTGACTATCATTTGGTTCTTAATTTGCACTTTAGTTCAGATAATATTATTGACAAACGTATTTATACGCTCAACAAAAAGAGTGTTTTATAAAAGATAAAAATAGATTTAAATGAAATATTCCTACTCTCTTCTATCAGCAGTTCTTTCCATTCTTCTTTTAGCGTCATCTTGCAGCCAAGATAAACCGTCCAATACTTCAGATGCAACTCAGTCTACTGAAACAACTGAAACGCCAAAAGAAAATACATCTACTCCAGCTGCGCCTGTTGAATCGACTTCGGCAACTGACACAGAGCAAAAGGCAATTTCATCTGCTAACAATACACTTACAGCTTCTACCTATACTGAATTTCCTACAGGGGTAGACCGTTGTTCTTGTCGTTATGCTGCGAGTAAAGCGGCCTTCGAAAAAGGAGAATGGTTACATACATACGATTCTAAAATAACTGGTTTTATGACCATCGAAGGAAAAATGAACGACCTTAGAATGAGTCAGTCACTAGATAGAAGCGACGGGTCTTCAGAGAGAAAATTTTCCAACGCTGATTTTAATGTTGTCGTAGACGTAAGTCAAGTCGGAAAGGTAAAAGAGGTAGTACAGCATAGCGGAATAATTACCGTCACTGATAACAAAGGTAAAACGTACACTTCTACAGTATATGGTGAATGTGGTTGCTAAGCTTCCTCTTCCAGTTTTAAAACATCTGAAGTATAATCTCTAAGGCGATGCAATAAATGCTCGTTCTCAATCAAGGATTGGCCATAACTTGGGACCATGTCTTCTAGCTTAGTGCGCCAACTTTTGGATTTCATTTTTTTAGGAAAGCATTTTTCTAAGACTGCTAACATTATACTTACGGAGGTACTTGCTCCTGGGGAAGCACCTAGTAAAGCAGCCATTGTCATCTGATCATTAGTCACGATCTCTGTTCCGAATTTTAGAACGCCACCTTCCTCTTTGTCTTTTTTGATGATCTGAACTCGCTGACCGGCAGTGATTAATTCCCAATCTTCAAACCTTGCTTCTGGATAATAAGCTTGTAGTGATTCGAAACGTTCTTCTGGACTTTGAACAACCTGCTCTACTAAATATTTAGTCAGATGAATGTTGTGTACACCGGCAGATAGCATTGGCCAAATATTGTGAACTTCCAGAGAAAGTGGTAAATCCAACAAGGAGCCATTCTTCAAAAACTTAGTTGAAAAACCAGCATAAGGACCAAACAACAAAGAACGTTCTCCATCCAACATTCGCGTATCTAGGTGCGGAACGGACATTGGAGGTGATCCTTGAGCAGCTTTACCATATACTTTGGCCTCGTGTTTTAAAACGACCTCAGGATTGGAGCATTTCAAAAATTGGCCACTCACTGGGAAGCCACCATAGCCTTTGCTTTGGGGAATGTCTGCTTTTTCTAACAATGGTATTGCGCCGCCTCCAGCTCCTATGAAAACGAAATCAGTATGGACGGTTTTCTTTTCATTGGTATCCAACTGTTCCATCTCAACTATCCAGCTTCCATCATCTTGTTGAGTCAGATCATCAACATGATGACCGAGGTGTACTTCTACACCATCACTCTCTTTGAGATAGCGAATCATCCCTCTGGTAATGGCCCCAAAGTTTACATCTGTCCCAATGGCCATCCTAGTCACGGCAATCCTTTCTTTAGGATCACGGCCTTTCATCATTAGCGGAATCCATTCTCTGATTTGTTCATGATCCTCTGAATATTTCATGTCCTCAAAAATGGCGTATTGCCTTAAGGCTTCATATCGTTTTTTTAAAAAATCAATATTACCATCTCCCCAGACAAAGCTCATGTGGTCAATGTCATTGATAAATGCACTACCTGTTTTTACTTTGCCCATTCGCTTGAGGTATGCCCAAAATTGTTTGGATTCTTCAAACTGCTGACTGATCTTTAGCGCTTTGGAAATATCTACACTGCCGTCTTCTCGTTGTGGGGTATAATTTAATTCGCAAAAAGCAGAGTGGCCAGTCCCTGCGTTATTCCAAGCATCAGAACTTTCTGCCCCTACTTCATCGAGCCGTTCATAGATAGCAAGCGTTGCCTCTGGATGAAGTTCTTTGAGTAGAATAGCTAAGGTAGCGCTCATAATCCCTGCACCTATAAGCGTGATATGTGGTGTTTTATTTTGCATAGAAAAGCGTTGAATTAAAAGTAAAACAGAAATAAATTGCTTGGGCTTTGTGGCCTGTTGAAAAATTGCAAGATGCTTGAAGGTACAAGGTATATATTCTGTCTTTGTTCAAATAAATAATTTGAAAAAATATTGAACTTACTAAAGTTGTCGACTTCATTATTGCTAAAATAACTCTAGGATAAATTAACTAAATTGCTGCCGTGAAAAAACAAATCATCATTATAGGTGCTGGCCCTGCCGCTATGTCTCTTGCCGCATTTCTAGATTCTTCAAAATATGAAGTGTCTATCTATGAGCAGAGTAAAACCGCAGGTAGAAAATTCTTAGTTGCTGGCAAGGGTGGGTTCAATCTTACACATGCGGAGCCAATGGCTACTTTTGTTGAAAAATACAAACCGTCTGAATTTTTAAGGGAAGCCTTATTAAGCTTTACAAATGATGACTTGCGCGAATGGTTAGAGCCGCTTGGCGTTCCAACCTTTGGTGGTTCCAGTAATCGTGTTTACCCAATGAAAGGCATAAAACCAATTGATGTCTTAAATGCAATTCTAAGTGAATTGGAAAACAAGCAGGTGGCTATTTATTATCACCACCAGTGGTTGGGGTGGACAGAGGATGGAGCCTTGAGAATAAATGATTTAGAGGAAGAAGAAGTGAAAATACTGAAGCCCGATTATACTGTTTTTGCAATGGGAGGGGCAAGCTGGAAGGTTACTGGATCTGATGGTAGCTGGGCAGATTTATTTCAAGAAAGGGGAATAAACATTAATCCTTTTCAAGGAGTGAATTGTGCCATTGGAGTAGATTGGCCTAGTCATTTTTTAGAATTTTACGAAGGTAAGCCTTTGAAAAATCTGATCATTTATTGCAATGGAAAAAAGCAAGTGGGAGAGGCGGTTATTACTAAATTTGGTTTAGAAGGAAATGCACTCTATGGCTTGAGTATTGAAATTCTAAAATCGTTAAATCAATCAGGAGAAGCGGAAATACAGCTGGATTTGAAACCTAATAATTCCATTGACGCGCTCTTCTCAAAATTCAGTAACTCCAAAGAAAAGAAGCGAACCGATAAGTTTAGAAAATCACTAAAGTTAAATAATACTCAACTTGCGTTATTAAAAGCAATGACTTCTAAGACAGATTTTTTAAACGATGAAAAAATAGTTTCATTGATTAAGAATCTACCTATAAAAATAACTGCTACTGCTCCCTTAGATGAAGCTATTTCTACCATAGGTGGCGTTTCGACAGATGTGCTTAGTTCTAAATTTGAGTTACAACAAATACCTGCTAATTTTTGCATCGGAGAAATGGTTGATTGGTATGCGCCAACCGGCGGGTATTTGTTGCAGGGCTCCTTCAGCATGGGCTGCCATCTTGCAAAACACCTAAATGAAATAACGCCCTAACCGAAACCGGCAGAGCGTTATTTCAAAGTAGTCAAATAAAATATTGAACTACTAATTTATATCAACGAATTACTTCGTTACGATCAGTGTCTCATGGACGAAACCATCGTCATTACCAACCTTCAAAAAGTAAACGCCTTCAGATAGATTGTTTAAATCTAGCGAATGATTTCCAGCACCTTTGATGCCGGTGAGTTCCTCTGACATTAAAGTTCTACCATGAACATCAATAATTTGTAACTGAAGATCATCTGTAGAAGTATTGTTATAATTAAGAATAAAAAGGCCATTGCTAGGGTTTGGGCTAACAGAAAGATTCAAGTCATTCTTAAATACATTATTAGTACTTACCACACCGCTCAATAAAACATTATCAATATATACACGATCACCAGGTGTCCAGTTTTCGATACTAGCAGCACAACGAGACTCAAAACAGATCTCCAATTGCTCACCAGCAAAATCACTAATGTCTAGAGACTTTCTATCCCATTGACCGGTTGGCTGTTCGGTGAAGTAGGTCTCACTAGCTTGTGTACCATTTATTAATATTCGCATTGCACTCGAATAAGGACTTGCGATTCCAAAAGCATCACTATAGAAACCCGATTGGACTTGTCGTAAATCAAAACTCAGATCGAGAGATCCATAAGATTGAGTGTTCGCACAAATACAAGTCATTGCAGAGAACTCATCATTCAATTGCCATACGGCTTGTGGAGTCGTTGGAACAACTATCTGATTATTGTTTAATAACTCTTGTGGATCTTTACCCGTCATAAATACTCCATTTACACTTTGGAAATCTGCCAAATCAGAAAGAAAGGCATCTGAGTAATCTGTTGTTGTGAAATAGAAAGAATCAATTGTCGTAGAGATCTCATCAAAAGTAAGTAGTACGTTAACCATCAAATTTTCAGGGTTAACAACCTTAGCTACGGTCGAGTCATTAAAGATAATAGCATCATCTGGATGTTCTACCCAAGCTGATATATCAGAGATTCCAAGATCTTGACTAGCATCTATTGGTTCGTTAAAAGTATAGGACAAAGTTTGTCCTCGGAGGTAACTGCTTGGTAGTGTATAACTTTCAGTAACCACATTTCCTTTGAATTCATAAGAGAAGGATAGCTCCTGACCAGCAGAAATCATATCACAACCTAAGAAAGTAACTTCAATTTCTACCGGTGCTTCATTCATAAAACAAACTGGATCAGGTTTTAATATTTGGTCTCCCTGGAAGTCAGAATTTTGATCTAATACATTTTCTAAAGTAAATGTAACTGTATTGTTAGAAGGCACGCTATCGTTTGGCAATGCTACCGAAATATCAATGTCGTGGAAACCCATTGTCTCGAGTCCACTGATTGGTGTATCGATTACATATTCTATTGTATCTCCTCCAATCATACCGTCAGCAACAATAATAGTATCGTATTGAATGGCACCGTTGTCTACAACAATTTCAAGAGGGATCTGACCATTTTCAGGGATGTTACTAAAGCAGTCATGGTAACGCATCGTGATGGCTGGGAACTCCTGATCTGTAAGTCCACAATTGAATTCTTCCAGGTTGTCGATGCTAATTAATTCTAAATCGTTATCCTCAATTGGCGCTCCGACACCTACTGCTTGCCAAGCGTTTTCAGTTTGGATAGCGGCATAGCTACAAGGACCATAGAGATCTTCAGCGGCAGTAAGTGCGCCTACTCTTGCATCTTCATATTGAGAAAGACGAACGAGGTAGAATTTCAAATTTCTATAAGCAATCAAAGTAGAAGTATCCATTCCGACTGGTTCAACATTGAAAGCATCTCCATTGTCATTAGTGCCACTACCACCTTCTGTCAGTAAGTAAAACCAGTGATTTTGTACCCCACTATTAGTGTGAACTCCTCCATTATCCGCAGCTGAGAATTCCCAATCATTACCTAAATATGTATCCGGATGGTCTTCTGCATTAGGGTTACTCATATCTCTGAATTGCTCTCCTGGATTTGCATGGAAATCTTCTCCAATGAGATAATCGCCATCACTACCTTCGGCCCAGAACTCAACAGCTGTTCCGAAAATATCACTGAAGGATTCATTCAAGGCACCTGATTCGTTTCTATACCTAAGGTCGGCAGTATTGTCAGTGACACCATGCGTAAATTCATGACTCACTACATCCAAAGAGGTTAGCGGAGTAACACTAGATCCGTTCCCATAGCCGAGTGTACACCAGCTACCATAAAAAAAAGCATTTAATATATTATCTCCAAAGTGTACCAGCGAAATCATCTGCATTTGGTTATTGCCATCGACGCTACTATGTCCAAGGTGCTCGTGGTAAAAATCATACGTCATCTCTGCGGAGAAGTGGGCGTCTGTAGCAGCTTCATTTTGATTTGCATTTACATTATTCCAATAATTATCATCATCAAAAAACTCTACTGCAGCGTTGATGTTGTCGTTGTTTTCCAAATTCAAAGTATGGACACCAGGTCCTCTTGTTTCATCGAACAGGCGAAATTGACCATTAGGAAGAGAGTCCGTGATGATTGGACGTAAGCCATGATATTTAGTTTCTGCTTCACCAGGAGTACTGATGTGGTGGTGCAGCTCTAGTCGATCTACTAACGCACCGGTACTTGCATCGATGTAAACTTCGCTTCTAGTTTGAGGTTCGTAGGCAGTGACAGTCATCTTATAAGCCGCTTTGAATTCACCTCTCGTTACTGGAAACTCATTGTTGAATAAAACCAGTTCAGGTTGAGGGTAAGCGGTAGCTGTAGGATCGTTATGTACTTTTTTTAGAAGTTCCTCAGAGGCCGCATCATCCCAAGTGTATTTTTCAGAAGGTATGTATTCGAGTGCTTTAGCAATGGCTTCTTCAGCAGTTATATTCACAGAAGTTTCTGGAGTCATTACCTCAGGCCATCTACCATTGAAATGTTTGATTCTACCATCTGCTTCGTGCAATAACAGTTCTGCACCTTCAACAGGAATTCCATCATAATGTAATTGGTATCGGGAGTGTGTCATCCCTAATTGGTCTGTTTCCGTTCGGTAGTTAACCCAACTTTGATTTTCTGTTAGTCCCAATAGTTGATGATGCTTTCGCAAAAAATCTTGCGCTGTAAAATGGGCATCGTCATTCATTCTGTAGAATTGCGTATCGCCTATTTTGGTAAAAGGCAATTCACGATCTGAATTATTGAATTGATTTTCTTTGATCTGAAACCCAAAAACCAAGAGGGCAGATAGAATGAAGAAAGGCAGTGTAAAATTAGATTTTTTCATTGGTGTGCAGATTGTAACTTAGAGTTTGTTTTATAGATCGATTTGTTTGAAAACACAAAGAATAAAAGTACGGAAATTCCTCCGATTTACTTTAATGTACTTCGTACATTAGACTTTGGGCAGACAATTAAGGCTTAGTGTTTAAGAATTTGAAATTGTTCTGTTAAAAAGATCTAGTTGAAAACAAGGAATAAGTTAAATCGTTTTCTACTAGGAGTCTTTTTTATGACTTCCGGAGGACTAATCAAAACTAAAACCATTCACTAATGAAAGTATTTTTTGTGCTATTGTTTACGCTAAATCTGATCTCCAATGCTCAGGGGCAAAGTATTGATGAGGAGAAATTGCTAAGCCACAATTGGGTTTGTGATCTGTTTTCTAATGGCAACTTTCAGCAACGTTTGAATCAGCGCTATTCCTTTGATTTCAACGCAGATGGACGAGGAATTTTAAACGCTAATATTACTTACTCTTCTGATGGAGAGGATGACATTTTATATTTTGGCAATGTGAAATTCACTTATGAATTAGTCTATTCTCCTGACAGCTCTTCTACAAAGGTTCAAATCAATTATCAAAATTTGGATTTAAAACTGATGCCGAATTGGCAACGGCGAGGGGAGAATGTCCATGATATATCTTTGATCCAAAATATCAAGGAAACCATTTCTAATAAGGAAGTCAGCTATGCTATCGAGTTGACTGGATCTTATCTTGTCATTGAAGACTTTGAACAGGATGAGCAAAATACTTTTTCCTACTTTACGAATAATCCGATCAGTCAGGATCGGAATTATTGAATTGTATTTAACAATAATATTACAAAATCGCCAGATTGCTCCTGTGGAATCTAAGTCTTTTGCGGAATGTATTTTTTTAGACCGTTTGTTCTTATGGAATAGGTAGTCTATATTTGGGAATGTAATACTATTGTTATATGATTTGTCTGGAGAACTTGAACTGCAACCTGCAACTTGCAGCCCGAGCCAAACAACCTACCATCAATTCCTAATTCATGACCACCAACTACGACGTCAATGGGATGTCTGCGCTACACAGAGCCACTCACCTAAAGCAACTCCAAAACGAAACCTTTGATTTACTAGTCATCGGAGGAGGAGTGACCGGTTGTGGTATTGCATTGGATGCAGCGGCAAGAGGTTTGAAAACAGCTTTGATAGAAAAAAGCGATTTCGGCTCTGGTACAAGCAGTAAATCTACCAAGTTGATTCACGGCGGTTTGCGTTATCTAAAGCAACTCGAAATTGGGCTGGTTCGCGAAACCGGAAGAGAGCGAGCCATTGTACATCGCTTAGCTCCTCATCTCGTACTGCCTGAAAAAATGTTACTACCCATCATCGAAGGAGGAACTTTTGGAAAGTGGACTGCGACCTTCGCCATAACCGTTTATGATTTTTTAGCGGACGTGGAAAGCGCAGACCGCATGCAGCTACTTTCTAAGGAAGAAGCCTTGGAGAAAGAGCCATTGCTAGATGAAGCAGTTTTGAAAAGCGGCGTCTATTATGCGGAATACCGAGCGGATGATGCTCGTCTTACCAGAGAGCTAATCAAAACGGCTCAGAAGCATTCT
>JBGCDT010000232.1:0-14989 GCA_045105695.1 Saprospiraceae bacterium
GTTGTCTTTTACGTATAAACCTATGTAAATTTCTATGGCGAGTAAAAACAGTGTGAGGTAGAAAAACTTTTTTTGGAAGTACATTGGATTTCTATTTTTCTGAGAGAAGAATCAAAATAGCAAGTCCAATGAGTACTACTACTTTGCTGTATTTCGTCCATTTCCAAAAGCCTTCTTTATTCAAAATCAATCGCAGCTTATCTGCGAGTATCGCAATGAGGCTAAATGTAATTAAAGCCGTTAACATAAAAATGATTCCCAAAATAAAGAGCTGTAGAGATGGAGAAAAACCTTCCGAAGAAACAAACTGAGGTAGCAGCGCGATAAAAAACAAAGTAACTTTTGGATTCAAAACATTCATCAAAAATCCTTGTCTGTAAAGTTTCCAGAAATTGTACTGGTCGTTTTGTTGCTCTTCAAAATTTAATTGCTGTTGTTCTTCCATTAGAGTCATGGCAGCCAGGTAAAATAAATAAGCGGCTCCCAGATATTTCACTGCTTGAAATGCAATTGCTGAGTTTTGGAGGATTAGCGAAAGGCCCGTCATTATGGCCAGCGTATGAATGATCACGCCAGAGGAAAGACCTGAAGAAAGTGCGATGCCGTTGCGTTTTCCTTTAGTGATGCTTTCTGTTAGAACGAGAAGATTGTCAGGACCTGGCATTAAAGCCAACAGAAAAGCGGCGATAAAAAAAGAAAAAGTAAGTTTTGGATCCATTGGTTAGAAAAGTTATAACAATGTAATTACGTTTTTATTCCCTCCTTAACTTCCCTGCATACTTCATCAATAACTGACGAATTTTCCGAAAGGCATCTTCTCCTTTTTCATCGTCATAAAGCGATTTATTAAAAAAGATAACAAGGCCAATATTACCGCCTGTGGTAAACATACAATCCGTCACAACTCCTGGATCAGTACCACTAGCGGAGATGTTATCTCCTTGGCTATTAGCTCGCCAAAGCAAACCTCTCGAAAATGTAAAATCACCATTTGGAAAATGATCGGGTATCAATTGATTACTCATCATTTCTTTATAAGATGCTAAAGATAACAATTTGCTTTCGCCATTTAGTCCTCGGATCATCTCTTGGAGATAAATCGTAAAATCAGAAATATTGGTGATCAAACCGCCATCGGGATAAGTGATTAGATCGTAAGCAGGTACTGCTATATTACCAGGCAAATAATGAGAAATTCTATTACCTGCAAGTTCTTTACCTACAGACAAATCAGAAGAATCCGCCTCTACCCAAGACCAATAAGTTTGCTCCATAGCTAAAGGCTCCAGAATAATCTCCTGAACATATTTATCAAAGCTTTTCTCTGCAACAATTTCAATGATATGAGCTAAGAGGGTCGCACCTATATTAGTATACTCATACATAGTTCCTGGCGCCGCATTGAGAAAGTTTTTAGGGCTGTACCACTCCCCTTCTTTGCAATAAGTATTGTGTAGAAAACGAGGGATCGTCATCTTTTTATTGGTGTTGTACAATTGATAATAGTCAAACCAATCTTCTGGCAAATCTTCTTTTTTAAAATTGGTAGGTTCGTGCAAGAGATAAGATTTTTCTATAATCATTTGATCTTCACCATCTGTCAAACTGGAAGTATGGGTAGCGAGTTGCCGAATTGTAATACTATTGTTAGGAAAATGAGGATTGGTGATTTTGAAAGGGATATATTGATCTATGTTGTCGTCTAATTCGAGCTTTCCATCTTCCACTAGCTTCATCAAAGCAAAGGCAATAAAGGTCTTAGTAATGGAACCAATATTTTGAATGGTCTCCGTTGTGAACGGTTCTTTGGTTGTCAGGTTTCTGTATCCGAAGCCATTTTTGTACATGACGATTTTGTCGCTTACGATGGCGACGGAGAATCCTGGGATGTCGGAGGCTTGATGGATTCTGGAGAGTTGGGCGGTGAGGGTATCTTTCAAGTATGATTGTGACTTAAGAGGTATTGAATAAAACCCAAAAAGAAGAATGCTAAGAGATAAATATTTAAGTGTTCTACTCATTTTCAAATTATTTTCACTTCAATATTTATTCTTGAAATGGAGCTACAATTACCCCCAACATGATAACAAAATTTCTTAGTGCTGAAAATAATTCTAAATCTGTGATAATATAGATAAGGTATAGTAAAGCGATTGCTAAATAAAATACGACATTTCTTCCTTGGATATTATCTTCGAAAATTAAAAACTGACGAAATTCATTTTTAGCATAAAAAGTCCTCAAAGCAAAAGTGATAAAAACAATTAGGAAAGCAAAAGTAAGAAAAGTAATAGTTAGAATTGAATTGGATCCAAAGATCGTTGCACTAGGAAAAACGATAGATAATATTAATGCCCAGAGAACATAAGGTTTAGAAAACCAATCAATGGAAATAAAAGTTTTAGATCTCACCTTCGCATTCAAATGTTTAATCGCAACATCCTCCTTGGGATTATTCTTCAAGCTTTGCTGATAAAAATACGCTGCATCCTTAGCATGTCCGATTTTATCATTAACCATACCTGCCACTTCTAATCCTGAGGCGCTATTCGGTTCTACACGTAAAAGTTGTTCCACATAGTAAGATGCCTCTTTTTTTGCTCCTTTTTCATTAGCATATAACGCTTTCATCATAAGAGCATCATGGTTTTCTGGATTTTCGCTTAAAGCTAAATCAAGGCATTTTTGAGAATCCTCAATCTTGTTTTGCAAGCCATAATATCTTGCCAAAGCGGTTAAGTAATACTCATTATTAGGCGAAAGCTCTAATGCAGTATTAAAATGCTTTAAGGAGGAGTTGAAATCTTTTAAAAATAAATAGGTGAGTCCTAAAGTATAATGGGCAAAATCATTCAAAGGGTTTTTACTAATACTAAGCTTTGCACTAACCAAGGCTTCATTAGGCTTCCCTAGTAGATAATAACACAGGGCGATCTGGCTGGTGAGTCTATCATTTAACGGACTAATTAATAGCCCTTTCTGAAATTCTATTATGGCCTTCTCATATTTTTTTAGCTCTATGAGTGCAATACCTCTTTGTATTACGATTTGGATTTTATCCTGATTAAAAAAGTGATCTGAGTTGTTCATATTCCAAAATACACCCTATCTAACCAACGTAACATCCCCCTTAAAAAATTCCTCCGTCCCATCTAGATGCCGCACCCGAATCACATAAGCATACACATCTATCATTGCTTTCTGTCCTTTGAAAATACCACCCCACCAAGTACGACCTGTGTTAATCGTAAAGGCTTCCGAACTCCAAACATGCTCTCCCCAACGATCATAAATATCATAGCTAAGAACATCCACATCATATAACCTAGTTGTAAAAATCTTGAAAAAATCATTCACTCCATCTCCATTCGGTGTAAATACATTTGGAATATAGACCTCGCATCGAGGGTATGGGATCATGGCCACCGCTTCATTGGTACAACCAAACTCATCTTCCACGAAAATGCTGTAAGTACCTACCGCTAAATTCGTGAATGAATCCAGAGGTGTCGGCAAACCATTATTCAACGTATACCAAAGTATTCCGCTGCCTCCACTAGCCAAGGGTTGGACGACTCCATTGATCGCATCGCAATCTGGCTGTTGAACCAATACATCTGGCAATTCGACGGGTGGTGTAGTAATTATTGTAACAGTATCCATTGCTATACATCCGGCTTCATCAATAACTGTTACTAAATATTCTCCACCATCCAGATTTACAAAACTAGGTGGACCAGGTATTGTATCATTGTTCAAAAAATAACTCAATGTCCCTGTTCCAGAAACGGCATTTACACCAATCGTTCCGATCAGACTATCGCAGTAATTGTCTCCTATGTCTATGCCTTCTATCATTGGTGGAAAACTCGGATCAATAGTTACTTCGCCAGTGGCTGTACAACCGTCTTCGTCTGTGATAAGTACTTGATAAAGGTTAGGGGGAAGTGAATCGAAAGAATTTTCTGTTTGAAATTCACCTTCATTTATTGCGTATTCTATACCGTTAGCATTGTTTGCTATAATTGTAAATGCTCCATTGTCTTCGCCACAAGTCGTTTGTTCTACTATTAAATCTATAATATTTAAATCAACATATGGAGCTATGGTTGCCGAAACATCATCTGTACAACCATTCGCATCTAAAATAGTGATGACATAACTACCAAGAGGCAAATCATCAAATAGCGGATTAGATTGAAAGTTCAATCCTCCGTCTATGGAATAAGTAAAAGCGTTAGTACCATTAGTAACCATTGTGATGGAACCTAGATTACTGGTACAAGTCAAATTTTGAATATCTGGAATAACCTCTTCTAAGATGAAAATCCCACCTTCAATTGTCACTTCTGTTTCATCTTCACAACCCAGTTCGTCTATCGCAGTGATCGTATATGTGCCTGCCGGCAAATTTGTAAAAGTATTGTTAGGTTGAAAGACACCAGGGTTAGTAGAAATAGCGTAAGTAATATCCCCCGTTCCATTTTGTGTACCGTTGATGATAATAGAGCCTTCGCTATCATTACAGGTATCGTCAATAGTTGTAGAAGCCGAAATAAAAAAACTTGAACTAGGTTCGATAGTCACAGTCGTTTCATCAGAGCATCCAAAGTTATCCATGACGGTAACAGTATAGGTCCCAGGTGGAACATCCGTGAAGGAATTACTGATTTGAAAATCAGTTCCATTGATACTGTATTCAACAGGATTACTAGCATCAGAGTTTACGGTAATGGTTCCGTTGTTTTCGCCACAAGTTGTATTTCCTGGATTTGCAGTTACTATAATAGGTTCGAAATAAAAGGCGATGTCAATATCAAAAGTAGCAATACAGCCATCGGGATCTTTTACGGTTACAGTATATAATCCGTCGGTTAAATCATCAAAAAAAGGTTCGTCCTGAAAATTAATACCATCTATAGAGTAAGTGAAATCTTCTGAACCCGTATTCAATATCGTAATGGCGGAAAGCTCGTTGGTACAACTCAGTGGCTCAGAATCAACTACAATTTCATTCGCTATGTCTACACCTCCTGTGCAAAAACTAAAGTTATCCATTCCCAGTCCAAAAGCACCTGCCGTTTCTCGCTTCCCCTCAAATCGAATAGAGTAAACAGTCCCTGTACAACCTCCGAAGTTAAACCCCCAACAAGTCGCTAGACCATCACCCGTTCCAGGATCACCCGCTACGATGGTATCAATAAGTAAAGGATCACCATTGATATCGCGAGCTTCGATGATGAACAGTTCGCCAAAATCCATATCCAGGATGCAGCCACTGAAGCTATCAATAGGGGTTTCGAAATTAAGGTATAATGGAATAGCATTGAGTCCACTTAACAATCCATCATCCGTCAAAAAGAAGGAGCCGATACCTTGATTGGGTTCCGGTGTATCATTGCCATAAACAGATCCAAAAGCAGTCGTTGGATTTCCTACCTCTGCAAGAACGGGTGGGTTTCCATTTTCCAACTCGAAGGTCAATCCAAAATCTGCAAAATACTGATCACTTATCAGTGCTCCTTCAAAAGGAGTTCCAGTAGGCAATGTTTCGAAGTCGATGGTAATACAACCATTGAACTCTTGCGCTCGGATAGAGGTGGCACATAGCACTAAAAACAGTAATGAAAAAAGCAGGTGTTTGACTTTATACATAGCATCCAATTATAGGTTATCGGATCGGACGGATATTGGATAATACTTAATTTCTAAAGATAGCTCATATTTTAATCTTTTACTATCTTTCGCAGTAGTAGTTTTTACTGACAATCAGAATAGAAGCTAATTATTTAAAAAATTAACATAAAACTAAGCATTTGGTTCTCAGTCATTTGTTTAACTTTTTGCACAAAGGTCCTAATTCGACTCTTCAAATTGTTTACCTTCGGTTAGTTCAATAAATGTAAAGCAATTGTCATATAATAAAAACAGTATTTATAGCTTTGCCATCTTTCGTATCTTTCCTAATCTACTAATTCATTACAAGAAGCTAATATCAACTTAGAAAAAGCTTTATGCTTCACAAATTCCAAGCTTATGATTAAAACTTATACACTCACTTTTTTAACGGCACTTCTCTTTCTTACTTTTTCTAACAATACAATTGCACAATTTTATGGCATTCAACTTAACACGGAAGAATCCCTAAATGGCTATACCCTTATTGAAAAACCTCTTGATGGTACTTGGCTGATCGACAACTGTGGCGATGTAGTCAATGTTTGGCCCTCTGTAGGCAGCAGCGAGTTTCATCCTAAGTTATTGCCAAATGGGAATTTACTCTATCAAACAAGTTCTACCGTTTTTGAACTTGATTGGAATAGTAATATCATCAATTCTGTTTCGATACCTTTCGGTAATTTGCAACTGGTCTATGAAGTTATCAAACTTCCTACTGACAACTATTTATGTTTAGGACGCCGGTCTATGACTTTCGATGATTTTGTTGACTTAGGTTTTGATATGGGAGGTGTTAATAGTCCAAGTAGAATTGATGTTGTTGTTGAGTTGGATTATAACACTGGCGAAATTGTCTGGGAATGGAACTTAGGCGATCATGTTCTTCAAGAACGCAGTTCTAATTTGAATAACTTCGGGATCATTGCTGATCACCCAGAATTAATAGACATGGACGCCCTTGCAACATACGACTGGACTTTCTCGGAGTCCTTTATGATCAACGGAATGGATTATAATCCTGAGTTAGATCAAATTGCACTAAGCGTTAGAAAGATGAATGAAATAATGATCATCGATCATTCTACAACTACTGCAGAGGCAGCTGGTCATAGTGGTGGTAACAGCGGAAAAGGAGGTGATTTCATATACCGATGGGGAAACCCTCAGAATTATGGACAAGGAGATGAGTCTGATCATGAACTCTACTTCCAACACAACCCCAAATGGATAACACACGGCCCACATGCTGGCAAGTTAACTTGTTACAACAATGGACTCAACAGACCAAATTTCGAATTTTATTCTGAAGTTCCCATCATCAATACTCCTGTAGATGCTAACGGTAATTACACTCTCGAAGCAGGTAGTGCTTACGCTCCAGAAGAGCCTGACTTTATTTGGAGTCAGCCAGCAACCGGCACCCTTTTCTTTTCTGGATATACATCAGGAGCTGAGCTACTAACGAATGGAAACATTTTTATTACGGAAGGTGTCAATGGCAGACTACTAGAAGTAAACCCAGATGGTGATGTTGTGTGGCAATACAATGTTCCGTTTGTCTCTTATCTTTTTAGATCAGAACGATACCCTGCAAATCACCCTGCTTTTGATGGTAAGGATCTCACTCCTAGCGGCGTTGTCAATGGTTCTGACAGTGTCTATGACTGTGAACTTTTTGTAGATTCTACTGATACTAATATTGCAGAAATCGCAGCGCAGTCTTTTACTATTGATTATTTATCCAACCGTGACATTAATGTTATTAATAATACTAAAAACGATTTTACATTTATTCTTTTTGACGGAAATGGAAAGAAACAGCATTTTGGGGAAAGCCAGCAAGGGCAACACTTGCTTTCGCTAAACAACCTTCCTTCAGGATTTTATGTACTCTCGGTCATTGATAAAACAACGGGTAAACGCCTTTCTGAAAAAATGATTTTAAGATAAATTTTTCTAAAATTCAATTCAAACTCAATCAATATTTTTTTATAATAATTTAATTCTCAACAAAAAGACATGAAAAGAATTTACACCTATATTTTTTTTCTAACAATACTCTTACTGAGTGCTACTAAAACTGATGCTCAGCAAAACACAGTGGGATTGCTGAGTTATGATATTACGCAATCCTATCAGGGATACACCATGATTTATCCACACAATCAGCCAAACGTTTATTTGATTGACAACTGTGGTGAAATCGTTCATACCTGGACAGACGATGAAAACTTTCGTCCTGGTAATACAGCTTACCTCCGTCCTGATGGATCATTGATAAAAACAAAAAGAGACGCTTCCATTGCTGGTGATAATATCTGGGCAGGAGGTGGCGGAGCTTTCATTGAAACCTACGACTGGGACAGCAATCTGCTCAATACTTTTGAAATGAATAATGACACTATGCGTCTTCATCATGATATCGCTGTTATGCCAAACGGTAATGTCCTAGCCGTCGCATGGGAACTTAAAACCCAAGAAGAAGCTATTGAAAACGGAAGAGATACCGACTTACTTTCTCAGGAAGAATTATGGCCAGACATGATTATTGAACTCGATCCAGAAACTGGTGAAATCGTCTGGGAGTGGCATGCCTGGGATCACCTCATTCAAGATTTTGATGATACTAAAGCTAACTTTGGAGTTGTAGCCGACCACGATGAACTCATCAATTTAAACTGGGATACAAACGATGGAAAATCTGATTGGATGCACGTCAATGCACTGGACTACAATGCAGAGCTAGATCAAATCATGATCTCCGTTCCTACGTTCCATGAAGTCTGGGTTATTGATCATTCAACCAGTACAGAGCAAGCTGCCGGCCACTCAGGTGGCACCTCTAATCATGGTGGAGACATACTTTACAGAGTTGGAAATCCTGCGGCTTACGGTCGTGGAGATGCAGATGATCAAATTCTTTTTTATCAGCATGATACCCATTGGGCTAATGAATTCCTACCAAATTCTCACCCTTTTAAAGACCATGTAGTTTGCTTTAATAATCGAATCGGAGATGATTTTTCTACCATAGAAATATTTGAACCTTCTTGGGACATGTACGCTGTTGATTACCTCCAGTTAAATAATGTCTTCCCTCCTAGCGAGTTTAGCAATACCATTATGCACCCTGGTCCAAGGATGTTTCATTCTACTGGACTCTCCTCCGCACAGATACTTCCAAATGGAAATATGTTGGCTTGCAGTGGCCGTCAGGGTTATATTGTAGAAATGAACGCTGCTAATGAAATTGTCTGGGAATACATCACTCCACTAGTAGGTGGACAACCTGCTACCCAAGGCGACACTTTAGAAATCAACAACAACCTAACCTTCCGAGCGTTTAGATATCCGCCAGAGTACTCTGCTTTTGACAATAGAGACCTCAGTTCAAAAGGCTTTATCGAATCAGAGCCGGATGAAGGATTCTGCGATCGAGTAGTTTCCATCTATACGCCTGAAGAATACAACGTTGAAATATTCCCAAATCCAGCTAGAGACATGGTTCATCTAAGTTGGGATTCTGGAAAGATCATCGATGTTGAGATCTATGATATGATGGGACGGTTGCGACTTTCAGAATCTTGTAATGGTGGAATGAAGTACTTAGATGTAAGTAGCTTAGAACCGAATATGTATGTTCTGAGATTAGAAGGGATTGGCGTTGTGAAATTGATGATTGAATAAATCCTAAATCATAGTTTCACGCTTCATTAAGGGGCATTGAGCAGAGCAGTTAATTTTCGTTGAAGAAAATTAGCTGCTCTGCTTTTTCATTGTACTCTTTGAAGAGGTTAAATGCATAAGAACTAATAAAACGTCCCAAATTTATTTTGTTCTTTTCATCAAATGGAACTAAAACATGAGCAACTTGATTAAGTCCTTGGGCTTAACTGAAAACTAATGAATGAATCAAAAAAATATTGTCGAAGTCTCCATGCTCAGATTAGTTTAGGTACTACTTCTGATGATAGATTTATGCCAGATGGATACGTTTCAGCTTTTGCTAAAATGGAAAAATTAGTTCTTACGGAAAAACTAGACGGTCAAAATAATTGCTTTAATAAACATGGCGTATTTGCAAGGTCGCATGCCGCTCCAACTAAACATCCCTGGGATAAGCCATTAATAGAAAGGTGGCAATTAATTAAAAATGATTTACAAGATTTAGAAATATTTGGAGAGAACATGTACGGCATTCATTCAATTGCTTATAATAATCTGGAGTCCTATTTCTATGTATTTGCGGTTAGAGAATTGGATCAGTGGCTGTCATGGGAAGAGGTGAAATTCTATGCAAATCTATTGGAGTTTCCTGCTGTTCCAGAAATCAAGATAACATCAGCATTAAGTGATTTTTCCTCAGAATATAAAAATGAAAACCAAACTCTGTCAGAGTGGCTCAATGCCAACCTAGGAATGACTTGGGAAGAGCATGTAAAAACTCCAGGCTTACTTGGCGGTTATGATCCGAATTCTAATAAAGATTGTTCTGAAGGTTTTGTAATTAGGAATGCATCTTCCTTCAAGACAAACGAAGGAGAAATCAATGTTGCATCAAATGAGTTTAACAACCTATTTAAGCTCGTCCGCAAGTCACATGTAAAAACAGATGTGCATTTGACAAAGAATTGGAAGCCATCAATTTTGGTGGATTATGAAAAATACAACTGGCTAAATTATTCATACCTAAAATCAAAGTAATGTGGAAATTTCCTAAATACGAAATTGATAATGTACTGGACTGGGATGATTTGACCAATTCATACAGTTGGGTATCTGATATGAAAGGAGTTCCTCAAGATCCCATTTGGCATGCAGAAGGAGATGTATTTACACACACCAAAATGGTAACGGAAGAATTGACCAAGTTATCTGAATTCAAAGAACTAACTCTTCAGGAAAAACACATACTCCTCAGCTCAGCATTATTCCATGACATAGAAAAACGAAGTACGACAAGCAAAGAAGAGATTGATGGAAGAACAAGAATCGTTTCTCCAAGGCATGCAAAGAAAGGAGAATTCACAACCAGACAAATTCTATATTCAGAAATAAACACTCCTTTTCTAGTTCGAGAACAAATTTGCAAACTTGTAAGACTTCACGGTTTGCCCATATGGGCCATTTCAAAAGAGAACCCACGAAAAGAAGTTATTTATGCAAGTACAGTAGTAGATACAAAGTTACTTTCCATACTCGCTAAAGCAGATGTACTTGGAAGAATCTGCCCTGAATCAGATGACATTCTTTTTAAAATCGAGTTATTTAAAGAACTATGCAAAGAAAATCTTTGCTTTGGGGAACCAAAAGAATTCAAGTCTAAGCATGGAAGATTTCTGTATTTCAACAAAGAGAATTCCTTTCCAGCATACGACCCTTTCGATGATTTGATTTGCACGGTTACTATGATGTGCGCATTGCCAGGTAGTGGAAAAGACACTTACATTAAAAACAATTTTGATCAGCCAATTCTTTCACTTGATCACATCAGGAGAGCACATAAAATCTCTCCAACAGATAAAAAAGGAAATGGCCAAGTAATTCAATTTGCGAAAGAAAAGACAAAAGAATATCTAAGATCGAAAACATCTTTTATTTTTAATGCAACAAATATTACTAGAGACATGAGGAGCAGGTGGGTCGGTTTGTTCACGGATTATAATGCCAGAGTAAAAATTATTTACATCGAGGTTCCTTATAAAAAACTATTGAAGCAAAATGCCAATAGAGAATATAAAGTTCCAGAAAAGGTAATTCAAAAATTAATTGGAAAACTGGAAATACCTGATGTTAAAGAAGCACATGAAATAGAATATGTAATTGAGGGAGTAACAATATTGGACCTTTAAAATTTCACGAATTAGCCACTCTTCGATCATTTAGAAACCTGACTTAATAAAAAAGAACATTTGATAGAAAAACTGGTTTTCAGTAAATTAGCAAAACATTAATAACAATGTAGAACCTTAAACTAATTTATTATGAAAACCAAAACACTACTTTTACAATTTATTCTTCTTGGGCTTAGCATTAGTTTATCAGCCCAAACACCTGCAAGTGCTACTATTAATTTAAACAATGTGAAATTCACTATCCATGCTGATGGCTCCCTATTTCAAGAAAATGGAGAGGGCGCATTCATCGCTCCCTATGAAGAGGGAGAACCAGAAATAAGTTTATTCAGAGGCTCTGGACTTTGGATCGCTGGTGAAAATTCTTCGGGTGAATTACGAGGGGCTATCCAAGCCCAAAATCAGAATGGTAAAAAAGACTTCGTCCCTGTCCCTACCCTAAATAAAATATGGCGAGTAACCGCTCAAGACATTGCTGAACATCAAGCAGATTTTGCTGACAATGGCATTATTGACAACCCAAATCAAAATGTATTTTCTTGGCCAGGTCGAAATAATCAATTCTTTGAAAATTATAATGAAGATGGATTGGAAATGTTAGATCCGACTTTATTTGGAGCACCTTATTTTGATTTAAATAGTAATGGAATTTATGATCCAGATGCTGGGGAATTTCCAATTTTACAAATTAGCGGATGTGAAAATGACGAGCCAATGATGGAGGCAAGCGAGGTGTTTTGGTTTTGTTATACAGATGATACCGAGCATACTCAATCTGGGTTGGAACTTATGAATCTGGTTATTGAAACTCAGGTTTATGCTTTTGGGTGTCAAGAAGATAATCCATATAATAATAGTGTGTTTGTCAAACACAAATTAATAAATACAGGTATCGAAGAGCTTAGTTCCCTTTACATGGGCGTTTTTGCAGACTTTGACATCGGCTCATCTGATGACGATTATATAGGGACCGACCCTGAGCGAAATCTGTTGTTCGCTTACAATGGAAACGAAACGGATGAAGCATATGGTAATGACATTCCCGCAGCTTCAATGGATCTTTTACGAGGTCCATATAATGCACTTGGAGATACGGCTATCGTTGAAGCAGATCTATCGACCATGCAGCTTCTCCCTGAAGAAATCAACGATCTAACAGGTCTTGAATATTACAATCTTTTGAAGGGACTTAATGCAGACGGCAGTCTTTCCAATAATGGTCCGTTCGCTTACCCTGATGATCCCAACACCATTGACGGTGACTCCGAAGTAGGCGCTGGAAATCTGCCTGGGGAAAGGAAAGCCCTAGGAACTTATGGTCCAATTGTTTTTAAGCCTGGGGCAGTAAACGAAATAATAATCGCATACTCTTTTACTCAAGAGAATAGCCAAACGCCATTGGAAAATGTAACAAGTATGTATGAGCAGAATAACGACATCCAAGCTTTGTTTGACAACTGTTTAGTTACAACAAACTGCTCTCCGCTTGTTTCTTCAACAATAAAAGTACAAAGCCAAAAAATAAATGTTTCCCCAAATCCTGTTTCCACAATCCTAAATGTAGAATCTAATTTACAAGGACTACAAGAGGTTGTTATAGTAAGTTTAAGTGGTAATGTTGTTTATTGGGAAACAGGAGTCGGTTCATCAATTGAAATACCTGTTAATAATCTAGCGAATGGAATTTATTTTTTAGAAGTCATAGATGTAAATGGAAAGCGAGCGCAAGAGAAGGTAGTCGTGCAACATTAATTTATTCTGAGTAGATACAATCCTGATAAACACATAATATTTAAATCAAAAAAAGGCTCATTTCGAAAGAAGTGAGCTTTTCTTTTTTTGTAAAATCCATAAAGAAGAACTAAATACTATCTTTGCCCGACAACTAAATTGTTAATTAAAAACGAACCATGAATCGATTACTAAAAATTACTTTTCTATTTCTCTTAAGTTCTTATTCAATAATAAATGCACAAGAATGCTTGATAAGCAATGTTGAGAAAGGAAGTTACAAAGGAGTTTATGAAATAGAAGACATCGGCTACGCTGTCCACTACAAAGAAAAAAAGGGAGAATGGATTTTACAGATCAGAGATAAACAACTTAAAAAAATTGCTAAAACAACTTTATCTCCCAAAGTAAAAGGTATTGGCGATTACACCTGTTTTTCAAATGGCCAAAGTTTTATTGTGCTTGTATCCAGGGGTGCAAAAAACCACCATGTACTTGCTTATGATTATAGCGGTAAATTATTGAAACGCATGAACATAGAGGAAAACATTTCCGCCATCGTTCCTGCCAAAGACAAAGGATTTTATGTCATGGTGAAAAAGTCACCCAAAAAAGAACCCCGAATATTTTTCTGGGATAACAAACTAAAAAAACAATGGGATGTAAAAACACCTTGTGGAACAGGAAGTGCATCTCTATCCGCGAGTAAAGAAAAGTCCGGTGGAATAGGAACCTTGATGCCCGCTCTCCCAGGTACTTTTTCATGTGATGCATCTGAGGACGCATTAATTTGGGGATTCGCTGATGTCTCCAGCTCTATGAGTAGAAAAGCTAAAACCGTAGATGTTGCTGGAATCTCTATAGATGGAAAAATACTTTTTCATAACAGCTACAGCCCTGAAGACAGAGTTTATGGCGCTTGGATTCATAAAGACAATGTTTACCTGTTGGGTTCTACAAGTTCAAAAAAGAAAAATACAAAAGGTGAAACTTGGTTTAAGAAATTAAGCATGTCAGGTGAAGTATTGGAGACCGAAGATTTGTCTAAGGAGGATTACGAAAAATTCAATAAAAAAGGATCCTCTAATTGCTTTGGTAGTTTCTCGATAGATGAATTTAAAGAAACACCTAAGGGGTTCATACTGGTCGGTTCCACCTTGAATCATTTTCGCCTTTGGACTTTCAATAAAGATATGAGGTTTGAAAAAATCATCACTTTGAAAAAGAGAAATCAAATGTCCTTGTCGTCTTTCAATTCCAGAACATTGGTTTATCTACCAATGCTAAAAAATTACAAATTCATCCTTCCTTCTAACAATGAAGAAGACCTGCAATTTGTGTACAGTACAAGAATTGATGGTACTCCAGAAACGCTTCTGATTTCTACCAAAGACGGTAAATGGCGATTTATTGATGACTTAGAAAAACACATCAAAAAAGAGGATGTCAATAAACGTTGGATTGACTTCTTGCCTGCGGATGAAGGGAAAGGTGTTTTGGTTTTAAACAAAAGCAAAGAGAAACAGATAAAGATGATTACCGTTGATTTGGAATAAAAATCATTTAAACGGGTTCTGAAAAAGGAGTCATACCATAAGTAGAGTGTGCACGTATAGGTTTCACGATAGAAGGCCACGTACTAAGGAGCGGGAGGCCGAATTATAGTGTTTGAGCGGAGCGAGTTTATAATTCTTGGGTTTTTTGTTACTTTTTGTGCCAAGACA
>JBGCDT010000233.1:0-17588 GCA_045105695.1 Saprospiraceae bacterium
TGAGCCATATCTGAATGTTCCACTTTCTAAAATAAGAGAGGAGTTTAATATACAAATTCTGAACTGAGTGATTAGGATACCAACCTATTTACGCAAGGCAATCGCAAGATGCTTGGCTTCAACTATTAACACAAACTCTTAGCCTTTAACTTCGCTCGACATGCGGAATAACTAAGACAACTGCAGCAATCTTGCGATTGTCATAGCTATTTACGGAATCACCGGAGCTTCTACTTCTGCGTCACTCATCATCAAGAGTTTCCAATCCATCGGTGTGCCAGCCGAAATTTGTTGCGCCACACGCATCCCAAGTATCTTCTCAAAATGCTTTGGTTCCATTCCATCTCCTGGACGAATGATTCTGATGTTTTCCGTTGTCAGTCTTTCGCCAGGCATGATGTCTTTACTGACGTAAATAGATCTTTTGAACTGGCGACTTTTCTGCTCGCTTTTCTGAGTGTCAAGTTGGATGTTACCCATAGCTAAGAAAGCTCTTTCCGTTTCCTCTACCAATGCTTTCAGCTCCTGCGGCTCCAAAGAAAAAGCAGCATCCACACCACCATCTGCGCGACTCAGCGTAAAATGTTTTTCAATCACTCGCGCTCCCATCGCTACGGCAGCCACTGAAGCGCCAATGCCCATCGTATGATCCGACAAACCAATAACGCAACCTTCAAACATAGATCGCAAAACCGGAATGGTATTCAGATTGGTATTTTCAGCCGTAGCTGGGTAAGTAGAAGTACACTTGAAAATGATAATATCTTTTGCTCCGTTTGCTTTTAGGTAAGCGACGGATTCGTAGAGTTCATTTATTTTGCTGGTGCCTGAGGAGATCAAAATCGGCTTGCCAGTCTGCGCTACTTTTTTCAATAATGGAAAATGATTGCTCTCAAAGGACGCAATTTTATACGCAGGCACATCCAACTCCTCTAGGAAGTCTACAGCCGTTTCATCGAAAGGCGAAGAGAAAGCGAGCATCCCCAGAGACTTAGCATAATCGAAAATTTCCTTATGCCAATCCCAAGGCGTATACGCTTCCTGATAGAGTTCGTACAAGTTTTTTCCTTTCCAAAGCGAGTCCTCATTTGTAATTTCAAAAAGCCCGCCCCTACAATTCATCGTGATCGTATCTGCGGTATAGGTCTGTAACTTCAGTGCGTGCGCTCCTGCATCCGCTGCTGCTTTCACCAAAGCTAATGCGCGATTGATATCCTGATTGTGATTACCAGACATTTCTGCAATGATGAATGGTTTTTCGTTTTGACCGATTGGGGTGTTTGCTATTTTGAAGGAAGTCATGATTTTTTTATTTTGAGGTGGAAAATGGTGGAAGAGGGCAGAAGGGGGTGGAAGAGGGTTTGCCTGCGTTATGTGGTTCCTCTGGTTTTTTAGGGTTTGGTGAAGGTTGGGAAAGTTTTTCGGGTGTGAGTAGGTAAGTTATATTCGTTCTCCTTCTTTACAATGAGAGAGTCTGAATTGCTACATACTACCGGCAAACCCTCTTCCACCCTCTTCCACCATTTTCCACCCTCTTCAACCCTTTCCAAATTCCTAAACAAACCAACAAACCTCCTCCCCACCAATCCATCAAACAAAGTCCGTTGATTTCTAAGGTGCATTTCAATGTCGTAGTCCGTAGTGAGATTTTCCAACAGGTCAGCCGCTGATTCCTGTAGTAAGAAATTGCGGATGCCGTTTTGGTTGTCTGCTGTCTGTAGTAAGAATAAGCCGCCGCCGACGCAAGCATATTCGTAGGAAATTCCGCTAGGAGTGCAAATGCCTATTTGTGATTCTTTCATAAGTTCCACAATGTCGGACGCACCTACGTTTTCCTGGTGATCGATTTCTACTTTTGAATGAGCAATGTATTTTGCTAGAGCAGGTTTATGGCCATAAGAACTTCCCGTTATAACAATACATTTACGTAAGTTGGGAAGCCTTTCGATTAAAGTGCCTAATACGCTGATGAGCTGATTGCTGGTGTCCATTCCGCCTAAGCAGACGAAAGCGGTTTCTATTTTTCCCAATCTTCGTTTTTCTTTAGCCGCCTTTAGAAAAGGAGCACGAAGTAACGAGTACTTAGAACCTAAACAAAGTTTTGTGTAACCAGCGGTTTCGTATTTTTCAGCGTCCGCATCTCCTGCGTGATTGATCAATACATCTGCTACAAACGGGTAGGCATAAATATCATCTATACAAACCAATTTAGCAGCTTTGGCTTTTACTGTTTTTTGATAATCTGTATCAAAGGCATAGCCATCTAAAACGACTATTTCGTTTTTTGTAAGCATATTGTTAGAAAACCAAACCGCCTCGGCAGAATGGTTTTCTAAAACAGGTATTATACTAAATTTATAAGCAGCTTGCTTTATCAAAATAGCTGCCTTAGAGCTATCTTCTCTGATGACAAAAACACAGTCGAAATGTTCTTTCAGCATATCCGCCAGCGCGATGCAGCGAATCAGATGACCGAGGCCCATGCCATCAAGCGCGTCTGTCCGAAATAGAATTTTCGTAGGCATATCGGTGATTTAAGTGTTTGTATTTTAATTCTGCCATGATCCAGTCTTCTTCAGTATCAATATCCTGTACCTGGGATTCAGGCAATACAATGGATCCTGTTTGATCTGTAAATAGACTGTTACAATCTTTAATGATATTGGTATCAAACCAATAAAATTGTCCGGCATCGTGATAAGCTTTTGCTAAATCCTGACTTCTCGCATTCAGGTTTTTTTCGTTGATCATACTTAAGCTTCCCTTATCATCCATCTGCAAAGCCCGGTGAATCGGATAGCTGTATTCTGCTACAGTGACTACTGTTTTGAAATCGTTCTTTATAATTGTAGAATATCCTTCTTGAATGTTAGTAGTTGAGAGTAGAGGAGCAGTCGGATAAATACAACAAGCATAATCAAACTCAATTCCTTTCTTTTTATAATTTTCTAAAACTTCCAAAAGCGCATCTAAAGTAGTGGCTTGATCTGAAGCATTTTTAGCACTTCGCAAAAAAGGGACATTGGCTCCATACTGCAAAGCTATCTCCGCTATTTCAGTATCATCTGTAGAAACCATCACTTCGTCAAAGATATTACTTTGTAAAGCGGTTTCGATAGAGTAGGAGATAATGGGTTGTCCCAAAAAATCTTTTTTATTCTTATGGGGCACTCGTTTGCTTCCACCTCTCGCTGGAATGATCGCTAATATTTTCATGGTAATAATCTTTTATGTGATTTATTATTTGGTTATGCTGAAGGTCAGTTAGTGTTGGATACATGGGGAGGCTTATACAATTTTCATAATAGGCTTCGGCATTAGGCATGTTGCCTTTTCTCCAGCCCAGATTTTGATAATACGGCATAGTGTGTACAGGTACATAGTGTATCTGTGCATAGATGCCAAGGTTGCGTAAATGATGATACAGTCCGGCTCTTTCCGGCACTTGTACTACATATAGGTGGTAGGCATGTCCTACTTCAGATTCATCGACAGCTATGGTTTTCACCGGACTGTTCTTGAATGCAGCGGTATACTTTTGGGCAATAGCCCGACGTCGTTCTATACCTGCATCTGCTCTGCTCAATTGAGAAACCCCAAGTGCGCATAAGATGTCCGGCATGCGGTAGTTATATCCTAATTCCTGCATCTCGTAATACCAAGGGCCGTGATTTTCGATCAGGCGTTTTGGATCTTTTGTGATGCCATGTGTGCGTAATGTTAGCAACTGCTGATACAGCACCTCGTCGTTCGTTGTGATCATTCCTCCTTCCCCACAGGCAATGTGTTTTACTGGGTGGAAAGAGAAGATCGTCAGGTCGGCAAAATTACCGCTCCCTGTTTTCTGTTCGATGCCCATCGAATCTGTAAAGCTAGCACCCGGGGCATGGCAGGCGTCTTCTATGAGCCACAGATTATGTTCGTCGGCCAGTTCACGGAATGCCTCCATGTCAATTGGATAGCCTGCAAAACTGACGGGTATGATTCCTGAAAAAGTTCCAGGTGTATTATTTTCTAACAATCGTCTTACACCATTGATATCCAGACAAAGTGTCTCTGGATCTATATCCGAAAAGACGACTTCTCCATCACAATACTCAATGCAATTTGCACTTGCAGCAAAGGTGATCGGAGTCGTTATGACTCGGCTTCCTTTCTTCGTGCCTAATGCCAGCGCTGAGAGATGTAAGGCTGTCGTTCCATTAGAAACGGCCACTGCATATTTCGCATCTACGTATTCTGCAAACTTATTTTCAAACTCTTGGACTTTCGGCCCTTGAGTTAGCCAGTCAGATTGCAAAGCTTTAGTTACTGCTGCTATATCTTCGGCCGTAATGTCTTGACGGCCATAGGGAATATTCAACATATCGTTTGGGTATATGATCTTTATCTATCGTTCCAGAACGATAGCCTATCAGCAATCAGATCTGAAATTTCAAACAAAGGTTAAATAGAGGGAAGGGGATTATGCTACTTGTAAAACAGATTCGGGTGTAAAGCTTGGATCAACTTGCTCCTTCACGATATCCCGAATGTTTTCAACGGTCAGCCAATCAGTATTGTCACCAGAATTGTAGCTAAAACCGACAGGTACTTCGCAGGCATTCTGTTCCTTGTAGTGATTTAGGTAACTCTCTTTTGTCAGCCCCATGTAATCTAAGTTGGTTGGGCAAATTATATAGTGATCATCTAAGTCGATAGTATTAAAAGAATCAGAAGTTGTAATCATTTCTTCGTGCAATTTCTCTCCTGGACGAATACCGATGATACGTTGTTCACATTTTGGTGCAATAGCTGTGGCCACGTCAGTCAATTTGTAGGAAGCTAATTTACTTACGAATATTTCTCCACCCATTGCTTTTTCTAAAGCGAAGAGTACCAACTCGACACCTCCTTCAAGAGAAATATTGAAACGTGTCATTTCGTCGTGTGTGATCGGTAGAAAACCTTCTTTTCTTTTTTCAATAAAGAAAGGCATTACCGAACCACGCGAGCCGGCTACATTACCATAGCGAACGACAGAGAAAGAAAGATCTCGGCTTCCGCGCATATTGTTTGCTGCGACGAATAATTTGTCGGAGCATAATTTTGTTGCGCCATAAAGGTTGATAGGAGCAGCTGCTTTGTCTGTAGAAAGAGCGACTACTTTTTTTACATTGGTTTTTAATGCGGCAGTGATGACACTTTGAGAACCTCCTACATTTGTTTTAATACATTCGGTAGGATTGTATTCAGCGGCAGGAACTTGCTTGAGTGCTGCAGCGTGAATGACGAAATCTATTCCTTCGCAAGCCTGCGTCAATCGCTCCGCATCTCGTACATCTCCGATGAAGTATCGCATGGCTGGGTATTTTACTGGAGAAAAAGTTTTCATCATTTCGTACTGCTTGAGTTCGTCACGACTGTATACTACGATTTTCTTTACTTGTGGAAATTTATTCAAAACAGTTTCGATGAATTTTTTCCCAAAAGATCCGGTTCCCCCGGTTACTAAAATTGATTTGTTATTTAAGTCTAACATATGTGCTATTTGTTTAGATTAATTATTTTTATTTGCCTGTACCCGATAAATCAAAATTGCAGCCAATTCAACAGTGTCGATTTATAATTTTTTTTGAAATGATGTTTTGTTGAACTTTTTTAGGTTTTATTCTGTGGTTTTTAGAAGTATTTTTTATTAATGAATTTTAATTTCGTTGTGACAGTAAAAAAGCTAATAAATGTTACTTTTAAACAGTCGTCATTACGGCTTTTAAAGGAGTTGTTTGGTGCTTTGCTGTTTTACTAATTTGCTGATGTAGAACTTCTGCAGCTTTTTTCCATGAGTAATGTTCTTGAATAAAATTTCTATTTTTAGTGTTCAGGTGACTAGAGTCCGTTTGGGTTATTAGCTGATTTAATTTTTTCTTGAAACGTTCTTTGTCTGTATGATTGAAAAGAATTTTTTCAAAAAAAGTGAAATCCTGCATGGCAGTAAGATTAGAACAGAGCGTTTCAAGTCCAAGAGCTGCTGCCTCTATAGGAGGGATACCAAAACCCTCAGCTAATGATGGGTAAAGGAACAACCATGCACCTCTATATAAATCAAGAAGGTCTACTTCTTCCGCGTATGGTAGCCAGTTAACCATTTCTGGGTGCTTGGTTTTAAGTCTCTTAAGCTGTTCCACGACCTTGGTCTCCCCAAGCGTGTCGTTTCCTACTAGTACTAATTGGATGCCTTTAGACGCTAGGTCCATATCTTCATAAGCGTCCAGAATTAATTGATGGTTTTTTCTTTTTTTTTTTTTTTTTACATAGAGCAGGTAGTTTTCAAACCCAAATTTCTTTTTCATTCGATATTGAACTTCCTTTTTCTCAAAGGGAACAAAGAATTTATCATGTACTGCATTAGGAGTAACGTGGACCGTATCTGCAGAAATTTTAAAATGTGCTGAAATTCTTTCTCTCGAGTAATTAGAAACAGTTAGACGAATATCGCTATCGACTAATGATTTTTTAAATAAAAATTTCCTTTTTAATCTATAACTAAAAGAGAACTCTTCCGGGAAGTCTAGAAATAAAAGGTCGTGCGTTGTTACTATCAGTTTACAATTTTTACGAAATGGTGTAACGTATTGAAAGTGGGCATAATCGATATTGTACTTTTCTATGATTTTTGGAAAAATATTCCAAAGTAAGTTTACTTTGTTTGTTTCAGGGAGTTGAATGTAATGCCCATCGTCTACAAAAGGAAATGCTTCCATGATCGCTTCCTTGTGATAACCTGTAAAAAATAATTCATACTCGCTGCCGTACTGCTCATGTATGGCATTGTACATGCCTACTATATAGGTCACAATACCTTGGCTTTCGCCGCCAACTGATTTAGTATCTATTAATATTCTTTTCATTTTTTTATATTTTATTTGTTTGATTAATTGGAAAATGACATGGTGATTTGTAGTGTGATTGAAACTGTCTCTATAAAGGGCTTATGCCGTTACAGGCACTTGATTTTTCTTAACCTTCTTTACATTTTCTAAAGCAATATTGACAAAGGAGAAACAGGCAATAGCAAACCAAATTAATTGAGTATTAATATTTGCATTTGGAAGTATTAAAATGAATAAAAGCCAGAACGGGAAAGTTAATCTGCTAAAGGCTGACCAGATATAGAAAAGAAATAACAGACTTCCGATATAGCCATAGTCAAAAACTAGAGCTGGAATGATTCCTGTGTCTACGGTATCTCTACCTTCATCTACAAGGATTCCGACGAGAAACTTTGCTAAGAATTTACCTGCTGCTCCAGCTCCTTCTCCTACGACAAAGTTGAAACTAGGGTCGTCTCTTTTATCCAATAATAATAGGGTAGGGCCGACCCTGGCAAACGCACTGCCATCGGCTTCTTGTAATTTTCTCATTTTTGCTTTTCCAGAAACAGTATTATCGAACATTGCTGTAGTGAATTTACTGATACGTACAAAGCTTTCGTTTTCGATATTTGCTGAAACCAGAGAAAAGCCAAAAAGACCAATTCCAATAAATAGAGGAATCAAATTTTGAATTAATGGATTTCCACTTCTATACAGATAGACGACCCAGTCTAATATTAATACGCCAATAAATAAAAAACCATAAGCAGATTTACTAAAAATAATGCACATGATTATTTTTCCAAATAAAACTATCATGCGTTTATCGGCTGTGTGATTTCTGAGGTAGGAATAAGATAAATAAACAACTGAGAGTATAAAAGCAGCATAGGATGGCTCACTCGAAAAACCCATAGGTCTACCCTCATGGCTACCTTCTTCATAGTAGACTCGAACGAACATGTCTACTCCGGGCAGGCGCAGATTCAAGGTGTCAAGTACTAATCCTATGAAAAGATTAATTAGGTATAAATTGATAATTAATTCAAGCGTATAAATAATCGTTTTTAACCTGCATTTTTTTAGCAGATTGTTTAAAATCATTATTTCTGCACCATAAATCAAAGTATATAAAACGGAAGTGTAACGAATGCCGGGATATTGTAGTACGTTTACAAAAATGACGTAGATCATGAAAAGAAAAAGACCAACTGATATTTTCTTATCTCCCTTCGAACTTACCAGAATTCCATAGCCAATTAAAAAGCCCATCGTCAAATGGAACGGTGTCACCATTGCTTTTCCCAACTGAGCTACACTAACACCCGTGAAGGAAAGCATCAAGAGCATAACTAAGCCCCATTTCTCAATATTAGAAAAGTCAGAGAATTTTAGCTCTTGTGAGGGAGGGAAAGAAATCATTTTTATCAATACATTTTTAGTGTTAATAAAGTACGTTTAGACACAAACTAAAATGGCTTCCATAATGGCAGAAGTTATGTTCTTTATATTTTTTTCGTTGAGTACATTTGGATCAGTAATAGGATCCATTACATTTCCTACGTGTGTGTGTTTATGAACATAGACAGAGAAGGACTCCGTATTGTCTTTCTTTGTTTTCAGTGACTCGCTGATTTCTTTTAAATTAAATTCTTGTAAATCGGTCAGTCTTGCTTGATTGCATCTGTTCATCCGATTGAAAAAGGTTGGAGCGAAAGTAATCGCTGGTACTCCCATAAGTCCAGCTTCATAAGCAATAGTTCCACTTACAGTGGCGACTAATGCAGCATTTTTAATGACGCTATAAGAAGGTGTCTTTTCATGAATCAAGAAAGTGTTTGGAAGTGCTTGTATTTCTCTGTAGAATTCCAAAGGACGGTCGCCAATAGCAACACTATGTTCTTTGATTATTAGGTTCCAACCTGTTGGTAATGCTCTCCAGAGATTCTTAATATTCTGCAACTGATCCTCATAATAGCGACCTAGTACATCAATAGAAGCTTCTGGCTGTTTGTGTAAGCCAAGAAAAACGTAAGGCTTGTCTGAGCAATCTTCATAACCAGAACAGAGGACTTTTTTGTAAGATTCTTTCCTCCATTCTTGTTGTACCGATTTTCTAATTCGATCTGCTGCGTCTTTTGTTAGCGTTGGATCATTAATATCCATATTCTCATCTGTTATAAATTTCTTTATACGATCCAGTCGTGCCATAACAGAATTGCTTTTCTTCAAAATAGCATTGTTTATCTTTAAATAGGCAGGTGCTTTAGGAATAAGTTTTTCCCAGTCGAAATTTTCTTCTCGATCTCTTTCCAGAAATTGACTTTGGTTTTCATCAGTGAAAAAGGCAAAATTAGAATTTGGAATTCTAACTACATGAGGATTTAGGAATGTACAGTTTAACTCTACTCTTTTTTTACACATGCGATGAATAAGTACCTCATGTGCCCAGGTTATTTCTCCAAAAACATTTCTTATGTTGTTGTCTTTTAGGAAATCATAAATGGGTTTTTGAATATTAGTTAAAAAACTTAGACCGTCTTCTGGTGTTAATCGAAGTACGCGATCTCCATAGATTAATTCATTTAATTTGAATTCATCAATGGGCGTTTCTTTTTGCTCGATATGCTGACGACCGATGTATAGTATTCTAGAATCATCAGTTGTTTCTTGTAAATGGTGGTGTAAAGTTTTGTTACAAACGATCCAGTATACATGAATGCCTTGTTGCTCCAGTTCCTTACTGACTGCTTCGAATAAATAGGTTTTGCTATAATTAGAAATAATACAAATATTCATGAGATTATGGATTGATAGATGAAGTAAGTAGGGATTAAGAGTATGGTTAGGCGGATCAACCTTTTAGTCTTAGGGAAAAATAGATTCGCTTTTTTTAGTAAATAGATTTGCCACTCACAGCTTAAGTAAATAGTGATGGCATTAAAACTAACTAAGGTGATTAGATCCAAAATCGCTATATAATGGTAGAGAGTAATTCCAGATAACATTATCAGGAAAAGCCCGATGAGTCCGGGATTGCATTTTGATGATAAGCCCTCTCTATAAATGATGTTTTCAAAAAGGGCTAGCACGATCCAGAAAAACATTTGAAAAATCAAGACAAAGTATAGTGAGTGATAAGTTGACCAAGTTGATTTGATAATCGAAATAAAAGGCATGACTAATACAGGGATAGCAATAAAGCAAAGGCCACTAACTGCTAAGATGAATACTAAAAAATATTCAAACCACAGGTCTAGCTTTTGAGGCTCACTAGTATATATCTTTTTAAAGAAGGCAATGTTTAGTATTTGATGTATTAATACAACCAATGCGGCAAGTCGAAAGTACAAACCGTAGATTCCCACCGCCTTCATGTCAATCCAACGTTCGATGATGATTCTGGCAGAACCCGTTAGCGCGATAATCAATAGAGAGCCTGTTACCAGTGGAAATCCAAAACGAATGATGGATTTATAGTACTTCCACTTTAGTTTGTTAGAGTAAAAAAAATGAATAGTGAAATATAAATTTAGAATAACTAAATAAATAATAAACCAATTTTTTAATTCTGCAATAGCAACTTCCGAATTAGTGAAAAAAAGAAATAGATTGTAACTATTCAGAATTAAAAAGAAACCAGCTTCAAATAATAAGGCAGTAAACAATTTTTCGTGAGACTTGAACATGACTGATGCTAAAATTTGCAAACAAAAAATAGCAGCTATGAGTATTGTTAATTGAGCCGTAATAGATAAAGGGATCGGTAGGAAGAAGCAACTTAGTAAAATGGCTAAGAACACAGAGCTAAGTATCCAGCCATGGAAGTAAAAAGCAGATTCGTAAACGGTTTCTTTGAGTTTTAATATAAAGTATGGATAAGCCCCGGGGAGTCCGGCATTTAATGGAACGCAAATAATTATTCCTAAAGCTAAAGCATAATCAATAGTACCAAAGATTTCTATCGAAGGGCTAAAATTCGATAAAATGAAAACCGCTAAAACAGAATTAATTTTTACTAAACCAAAAACTAAAGCAAAAAATATAATTCTTAAAAGCTTGTTGCGGTCAAACCGTTCGTTAGCTAGTATGTTAAGCAAGAGACTTTTCATATACATTCACGACCGTGTAATCTTCGTTTTTAGTGAGTTTGCTTTTGATGGTTGCCATACTGTTTGGAATAAATCGTAAGCCTTGAGAAACGTACATTCCGGGTTCAGTCAGAGATTTCGATACACATACCATAGCTCCAATATTAATTTTATCACCTATTGATACTCCAGGATTGATCAGGCTTTTAGAACCTACAGATACATTTTTTCCAATATGAATTGCTCCGTCAATACGTATGCGCTCCATGCCTTCGTCGGCATGGTAGAAGCCGTGCGTCCAGAACTGGGTCGCAAAACCAGAGATTGTTGAAAAAGCACCAATATGAATGGATTTTGTTAGGTCAAAATTATGTCTTGTCGTAATGATTGCAGCTTCTCCAAGTGTTAATTCTGCATGACCAACAGTAATCGGAAAGTCGCCTCTGTAGATACTATTATTGTTGCCGATGGCTGCTTTTTTGTCCATCAAGAGATACATGGGGCCTTTCATTCTGTTGAATCTTCGAATGGAAGCTCCTTCCCCCATTCTGAGAATCGGGATACGGATTAAGTTGAAATGACCAATGCTAACGGACTCTCCTAATGTAATTGAGTGGCATTTTAGAAAGGAAAAACCAATATACGCGTTAGGATGGACCTGATGTCCGAGTTGATTTAAAAACCAGATAGCTACTTTACTCGGAAAGAGAAAAGAGATGATTGCTGAAAATATAGCTTTCATTGTAGTTGTGTTTTATGTTTAGCATGTGTGGCTGTGGCCTTAGAAAGAAAATAAGAAGGCCTCTTAGATGGTCTAAAACAAACTCTTAGCCGAAATAATTAATTTTTAATTATTTCGTAGAAATAATTTAGTCGTTTTCGACTCCGGTTCATTAGTCGTCCTTTAATTCTCTCACTATATTAGAGTATATGCGAGATAATACAATTAGGAAAATTGCCAGAAAAGAGCCAACTATTCCGAATTTAATTCCTGCTACTTTGCTGCTTGGCTTATAAGACTCTATTGGGGCAGATGTTCGCTCCATTTCATGTATTAGTAAAGACTTCTGGTCTAATTCTATTTGAGCGAATTTTTCTTGTTCTAATGAAGCGAGATATTGTGTTTTAAATATTTCTGAACGCACTTCATATTTATGAATCTTTTTTTCTAGGTACTTAATGGTTTTGACGTCAGGTTCTTCTTGTGTTATTTCTCTAGCTCTTCGATCTTTATAGTTGTTTAGTTTTATGTAAGTTGCTTTGTATTCTCGGGAGAGTGAATCTGTTTCATTATTCAATTTTTCAAAAGCTTTGTTTTGTGCAAATACGGTGTTCCTTTTTACTAGCTTAACTCCAAGATTATATAGTTTTTCTATGATGGCAAGTGATAACTCTTCAGAAGGAGTACTGATGTTAAGTGTTACAAAGCCAAGTTCAAACTCAGAACCAATAGAAATGAAACCATCAGAAAAACCTCCTAATGGTGTGATTAACTTTTCTACTACTAGATTTAGAATTTTTCTTTCTGAAAGAGAAAGATTTTTTAATTCGGTGTTTTTTAAATAAAAGCCTTTGGGAATATTTACGTCTAGATCATCAGGTTTGAGTTCATAGAATATAAATAAATAATGATTGATCAGTAACTGATTCTCGCCGTTTATAACAACCTTTTCCATAAGCAGTTGCTCTGTTAGGCTTCGGGAATTTAATAACTGTGAAAAGACTTTTATGAGTTGTTGGTTCTCTTTTGCAATATCCTGAGGTCGGATGTAGACTTTTATTTTAGCTGGATAGGTCTCTATGATTTTATTGATATTGCGATATTCATAATACCCGAAAAGTGCAAAAAAGAAGATAACGAAGTACCATCGCTTGATCACTAGTTGGATATAGGAAATAACAATTTTAAGAAATAACTTAATTGATATTTCATCCGCTGGAGCAGTGTAGGAAGGTACGTTTTTATCTTGCACCATTTTGTTTGAAAGATCGTGCTGTGTTAGTGTTTGTTATTCTTATGGCATTCTGAGGACTATGTTTTTTATATTTGATATATTTTTGTTCTAGTCAATAATGCCGTTTTTCTTTATAAATCTGCCATTCTTGGCAATCATATTACTGTCTTATGTAAACTGTACCTTTTGCAACATTGGTGCCTGATTTAAGCCAATATATATATAAGCCTTCTTCTAAATTTGACCCATTAATATTAGAGTTACCTTCCCACGTTCCGTCAAAATCTTCATCTGTATAGACTAACATTTTCTTACTATTCCATACCATAAACTCTGTTTTTACACCTGATTTAATTAATTCTGGGACTACGCTTAGGTCAAGTACATCGTTTACACCATCACCATTTGGACTAAACCCATTTGGAATATTGAAATCTGAGATTTGGCAGACATGTACAAAATTATTCTCCACAGAAAAACGCTTTAAATCAGAATAATTTGACCGCATATAACAACCTTCTAGCTCATTGTCATTTGCAAGTAGAATCTCAAGATGACTTAGTTGTGAGTAATCTGGAAAGCTGCCAGAAAAATAATTATGTGAGATAAATAAGTGTCTGAGGTCCCGTAGATCTTTAAATCTTGGTAGCTTGCCATTCAACTGATTATTGTTTACAAATAAGTGTTTCAGTTTGTATGACTCATTTAAATCAGGCAGTTTCCCCGAAAGATAGTTATGACTTAGATATAAGCTTTCCAAATTTCTTAACTCAAAATTTGGTAGCTCACCGTATAGAACATTGTATTCTAAGTCAATCTTCACGAGTTTTTGCAAATTAGAAAAAGAAGGAATGGTGCCGCTAAATCGATTGCCACTCAAATTCATAGTTAGTAAATTTGGAGTGTTATCGAAAGAAGGTAGTTTGCCTGAAACCTTATTACTACTTAAAAATAAATGTTCGAGAAAAGGTAAAGTAAGATCTGGTAACTTGCCATGAAGATGATTCCCACCGTGTTTAACCGAGTTGCAAAAAGGATCACCGTCAAGGTCTATACAAAAGACACGACCATTCTCATTAAGAAAAACACCATACCAGTCTTCTAGAGGGTCACTGAAAATCCATTTTTCTTTCCATAAGTCGCCTCGAGTTTGTTTGAAAAAATCAACTAACTCCAGAGAATCAGTAGCTCTAGAAGTGTTTTTTGCCCATCGTTCAAAGTTGGATTGAGCAAAAGTGGAAAATGTAAAAGAGGAAAAAAATATAACAAATAAGAATTTGAGTTTCATGTTATTAAATGTTTGGAACTTGCGATAACCCTATCGTTTTTTGTGTTGAACTAATTTGTATTTCTTGCTTGGATTTACACCTTTTGAATTAAAGAAACGATGATTTTTTCTTTATTGTGAATGGCATAACTTTAGTATAAATTTTAATGTGTTTACTTTATGTTTTGGGAGTAATTAATGAGATTTTGATATCTGTAGGGGGATTTGTATAGATCGCAGATAGCGTTTCTATTTGTACTGAATCTTTGAAAATGTTATTCAGTTGACCCTCATTTTACCTGCCAGAGAAGGGACTTGTTCTTTCAAAAAGCGATAATAATGCCATTTGATAAGTTTTTTAACACAAGAATATAATCAATGAATCTAAGAAATACTGTTGCTGAGAATCACCAATCTGTTGAGAATAAAACTTTTGATCTTGGAAAATTGCTAGAACGAATTCACGCTACTTGTCTTGAACAAATTGATGATGAAAAAATCGAGTTTAGTTTTGATCCCGTGGAATTGCCTGTAAGCTTGGTCTTTGGAATAGCCGAAGACTTAGAAGAAGTTTTTACGTCAATGCTTAATCAAGCACGTAAGTCTATTGTTGAGGGACGAATTGCTATACAGGTTAAGATGATGATGCGCTCAAACCATCATTTTATTATTCGTTTTAAACTAAAAGCAGAAGGACAACATTCCTTAGTGATGGGGTCAACAGATGGCTCAAAGGATACTTCGCAGTTCAATATTGTGAAAAAGCATGTTGAGCAGTTAGGAGGTAGCCTAGAATACAATGAAACTAGTAAAGGGACTAAAGTATATTCCTTAGTTTTACCTTTTGAAGATTCAGGGATAGAAATACCTCTTGCTGCAGATCCGGAGGCTGTGCAAGGTGAACTGTTGAGAACAACTTCCATACTTTTAGTCACTAATAATGAAGGTAATGACAATGATTATTTGTCTTTATTTAAAAAGTGGAACTGCAAATATGAAGTTCAAAGAGATCCTGGTAAGGTAGTCGAACTGCTAGAGAAGCAAATTTTTAATTTTGTTTTTATTAATGTTAATGAAGACGAAAAAGAATTAATCAATCTATCTGAGAAACTCAGCAAGAAGGAATTATGTTCTAACAAGAGAACTACAATTGTTGCTTTTACTGAGGTTTCTACCTCTTCAGCGAATAAGCAAAAACTAGGTAACTACTGTAATAAACTGATAATCAAACCTTTTGATGAGAATCGACTAAGGCAATTAATTGTAAAATCAGTAGAAACTCATATTCAAAAACCTGATCCTAGAAATAAATGCTTTAATAGGAATTAAAAAAGGACACGTGCTCTTTTTAAAGTGAAAGTTACAGGCTTTGTAAAGCTTTCTTATTTGGTGCCTTTTGGCCAATGCCTTTCCAAAACATATCTCTGTATTTTCCAGCGATCACTTTCCAAGTGTATCTACGTTTGGCAATAGCGAGCATGCTATCAGCTAAAGATTCTCTTTTGTCATTGGTGATTTCTTCGACTAACTGTAAGAGTTCTTCAGTAGTTCTAAAGTACATTGCTTTATTTTCTGTGGTTTCTTTGTTGTACATGACATCGTAAGCAAATATGGGTAAATGCAAATTCATTGCTTCAACAAGCGAAGGATTTGTTCCACCAGCGCTATGCCCATGTAAATACAAATAGCAATTAGATCTAATGGTGTTTAGTAATTTAGGTTCGTAAATCGGATCCAAAAGATGTATGTTTGGCAATCCCTTGTATTGAGCTTTGAGTAATTGTCCGTATTCACTATTGTTCCAATTGCCAATGATCACGAGCGGTAGCTTACTTTGTTTTGTCATTGCTTCGAGTAAGACATGAATGTGATTCTCTGGTTCGATCCGACAAACAGAAAAAGCATATCGCCCAGCTAAAAAGGAATAAGTTTTAATAGATTCTTTTGAGATGATTTCTTTTTTTGCTTGATCTCCACCGTACTCGATTAGATTGCTATTGTAATTATATGCTGCTGACATATAATCGCATATTACCTGATTGTCGGTAATAATAGACTCTGCTGTTTCTACCGCAAAAATTTCTGAATAACGTAGAAAAGTTTTTACGAAAAAATTCCATTTATTTCTTTTCCATTCAATCCCGTCAATATTTACAAAGGCTTTTTGTCTTGTGAAAAACTTCACAAAAGTAAGAATCAAACAACCTGAGACCCCAAGGATTAACAATAGATTGGAAGTGAACGCGGCATGAATAATAGATATGATGTCGTAAGGAATACTTTGTAGACCGTTGGCTTTGAAAGGGATGTATTTCAACTTTGTTTTTCCGTAATACTCCAAGCGATCTTCTGACTTATAGAATTTTGAACTACAGTAAACCGTAACCTCAAATTCATCTTCAATATGTGGAACTAACTGTTCTACTAGTGTTTCGAAGCCGCCATACTTCGCAGGCAATCCTACTGTACCGATGATGGCTAGTTTTAATTTTTTTGAACTCATCTCTGTATTTATATATGTTTTGTGTGTTGTGGGTATATTAACAGGATTTACAAAAGCTATACCACTGACTTTCTAGGGAAATTTTTATGTAAGTGTATTGTTGCATATTTAATCAAGAATTAAAATTGTTTTTTTTTAGATGGCTTTGTTTTTGAAATCTTCTTTTCAACACGAATAGAAACACAAAAATATTTCCTTATGAATAGTGAAGTACTATTACTTACTGTAGCTGCAGTTTGTAGTTTTTTGATAACTTATGTTACCATTCCTTCGGTAATAAATTTAGCTTATCAAAAGAAACTACTTGATATTCCAAATCAACGAAAAGTTCACACTCAGCAGATTCCTAGTTTGGGAGGCATTGGCATATTCGTCGGAGTCTTAATCTCTTTTACGTTATTCTGCTCCTTGGAGTCGTTTGAAGCTTACAAATACATATTGACTTCTTATTTGATTTTGTTTTTCATGGGAGTGAAGGATGACTTACTTCCTATGGCTGCACATAGAAAATTCTTTATACAGGTTTTGGTAGCGGGATTAATTTACTTTGGAGGAGTACGGATTACTTCGTTGCATGGACTTTTCGGAATTGAAGAAATTCATATTGTACTTAGTTATATTGTGACAATATTTTTTATTGTTGGTGTAACGAATGCTTATAATTTAATTGATGGAGTGGATGGCCTGGCCGGAGGGCTTGGTGGAATTGGTTGTGCTACGCTTGGCTTCTTGTTGCTCTGGGTGGGAGAATATAATTTTGCAACCTTGGCTTTTGCAATCACCGGTTCTTTAATTGCCTTTTTGAGATTTAATTTCGGAAAATATCCTAAAAAGATTTTTATGGGAGATGGAGGATCGCTGTTGTTAGGAATGACCATTACCATTTTATCTATTCAATTTATTGAATCTCCAAATACC
>JBGCDT010000234.1:0-5942 GCA_045105695.1 Saprospiraceae bacterium
GTTTATAAAGGCTTCTCTGGTATACTCAACTTTCCAAAAACGAGACTGGTCAGTACCTGTTGCTTGTTATGGGCGAAATAAATTTATTAGTGTGTGAAATATCGTCTTAGGAAGAACTGCCGAGTGCGGATGGTGTGCGGAAGTGTTTAAAACGGAAACGATTATTAACTATAGTGTTTCTTATGTGCTGTGTGAAGGATTATAATTGTGTGTTGATTATCAATAACCGCTTCCTTTTAAACATATTATAATTTAGCAAAATAAGTGCCACCTTTCGTTAAGTTCTGGGGATAATTGACTTAGAATGAATGATAATCCGATGGTGTAATCAAAAAAGACAAAAAAATAAAGGCCATCCGGGGGGATGACCTTTTTGCTGAGTGGGGGGAGGATTACCTTATTTTAGGGGAATGGCAATCCATTTCGTCACTCTCAAGCGTGAGCTTGTTTGTTCAAAACTTCTTACAATCGAGTTGCCGCGACAACTGATGTTCGTGTGGTATCTTTTACAATTTTACTCGGTTGGATTTCTTTGATCTCTTCCGAGTTTACTTTATTCTGAGGTAAAATGAGTTCTTCTTTTATTGTGTTCGTGTTTTTGTTTAGTAACGATTCCGGCATTGGCGCCAGATAAAGGAGGAACAACAGACCCAGAAAAGCAATTGCTAGGAGGTGCTCTTTCATGTTTCTAGTTTTTGTTTGACAGTGTGTTATATTATAAAAACTGTCGATTGATGTATTTTCATAATATATCCAATAAAAATTATACCAAAAAAAAGATCACCCGGAGAGGGTGATCTTGAAAACAGACTATGAGAGAACCGCTAAAACAAGGAAAACAAAATATAAGTGTGTAGTTATCAATGACTTATGGTTCAATAATGTCTTTACTCTAAGGGGAAATACAGAAGGAGTTTTTTTATTTATTTGAGAAAATGTCTGTCACTTTTCTTTCTTTTTTGCTAAGGCACATAAATACTGCTCTCTTTCTCCTTCCTTTCAACCTTTGTAGCAATGGCATTATTGGCAAAATTTTGTTCTACTTCCTCTATTGGAGTAGCCTTTGGAACTTCATTTTTAGGAAGCTCGACAGGGTGTTTGAAGATGATAAAAGTGAGGAGTAGATAGCAGGCGGTTAATAAATACTTTTTCATGGGAGGTGTTTCTTTAGTGTTAGGTGATTTAGTTTCTTTTGATTTTGGGGTAGTGTGTTTTATGTCATATGCAGGGGAGGATGGA
The DNA here is from genome assembly GCA_045105695.1 of Saprospiraceae bacterium. Taxonomy (GTDB): domain Bacteria; phylum Bacteroidota; class Bacteroidia; order Chitinophagales; family Saprospiraceae; genus CALGLS01. The sequence goes on from JBGCDT010000234.1 coordinate 1,240, forward strand.
TTTTGAGCGTTGAAGAATTGTGTGTGGTGATAAGTTCTGGGTTATGAATTGTTGTTGGATGATATCAAAATTATTAAGGAGGTAGTTGTTAACTAAAGGAGTTATCACAGACTACCTCCCGATTGTTTACATTTTATCGAGGTCGTATAATTTATACGTTTCGATAATTTTAATGAGTTTCTTATCGTATGTTTTATCGGTGGCATAACCTGCCTTCTTTAGTCCCTTCGACCAAGCTTTATAATCTTTGCCGTAGCTGGAAAGATGCTTGTAGCGTCCTTGAGTCAAAATTTGACTGTGATGTCGGAAGCTTTTGTTTGCATGGTTATACTTTCTGAAAAAATCTTTGTGGTGGTCGTCCGTGGCATTGGTACAGTGTCCTTTTGGACATTTCTTACTGAAGCATTTTATACCAAAAAAGTTATTATTCTTTTTTGCGAGTCGGCTGAGTCCGCAACGGCTTTCAATCAATGCCTGCCCAATTGTAATACTTGCTGGTACACCACTCAAGTGCATTTCCTTAATTGCCAATTCGCTGTAGCTTCTCACAAAATCACGAACCTGTCTATCCCTCAATGACATCGGTTCTGCAGGAGCATAAGGATTCTCTGTTCCCGATTTCATAGCTACTGTTTGAGCAATAGAAGTCTGAGCATTAGTTAAGGGGCGATTGTCATCTTCATCGCTGAAAATGGGTAGTGGAGATTTCATAGCAAAGTTGAACTGCATGTCTTTTTCAAATAGAACAAAAGCAGCTAGAGCAACTATTGAAAGCTTCAGCCAGGGCAGTTTTTTCAATTGAGGAAAGCGCTGTAAAAGTTCTTTCAATTGATATTTCAGCGCAAGCATCGGTTTGCGAAGACCAACGGCTAACTGTTGAAAAACCATCAGCAGTAAAGTCTTTAATTCCAAATCTGGCAATCTATTTCTTGATGCAAAACTAGGTTGTTCCGCTTTTGCCAGCTCCTGAAAATTGGTATCTATAATGTCCATTGGAATATTACTAAATTTTTGCTTTTTCATATTCTCTGTATTTTGGTTATAAGTATGTTGTTTGTTGTATTGCACAATACAAATATAAAACAAATTGTTTTTGTATGACAAATTTTTCAAACAATTTTTTTACATTTTTATTTTTACAATCAGTTCCTTCTTAGGTCAGTCAAACCTTATCTGTTGATTTAGAGTGAGTTATATCCCGTTTTTAAAAGCTCTTATTTGTATGTAAATAATATCCTTCTGTAGTTGGAAGATTTCTGTTTTAAAACAAAAACAAACATTTATACCTCGAAGTAGATTACTAGTGGATGTGAAAACTGAAGTTGCCAAGCTGTTTTGTTGATTCAATACTTTGTACGGAAAGTATGTCAGAACAATTGTTAAGAAAATCTGATGGACTATTCCTTTTTCTGTCCTTTGGATTGAGTAATATATTCATCTGATGTGTCCGTCATTTTTTATTACATTTGAGAAGATAGTATCTAAAAAAAAATGACATGGACTGGTATATACCTATTACAATACTTCCCGCTGTTGGGCTTTTAATTGTCTCAACGACTGCCCAAATGATGAATCTGAGTTCTGAGATAGGAAATATCCTTTCTGACAAATGTTCACACTTCGACCATAAGTTGTCTGGTTTGAAAATACAACAGCTCTCCAGACTTACCAAAGCAACTGCATTGCTCTATATTGCGGCAGCTTGTTTTGTGCTGGCGGGCATTTTGGGAGCCGTACTTCCTGAAGATATGGGGATTAATCAAAGCGCTCCCCGACTAGTACTTTTGATAGGAGTAATATTGACTCTGGCTGCATTAGGCTTGCTTATTATATATGGTATCAAAACCATTTCTATCAGAAAAATGCAACATGCCAATAACCCACATATGACAGCAGGTAATGATTAGAAACAAAAATGCTAACCTTGGACTGGGCACAGCAGCCATCGGTCGCCCACAGTATATCAATATCCGTCAGGAATCAACTAATGAATTTTCGTTAGAAGAATTTCGTAGTAAAGGAATGGCTATTCTAGACACAGCCTACTGCAAGGGGATTCGCTATTACGATACGGCCCCGGGTTACGGTATGGCTGAACAGCTGTTAATTGATTGGTTAAAGGGCAAGGATGACGAGAATATTGAAGTTGCTACAAAATGGGGCTATACTTATGTTGCTGATTTTAATCCAAATGCTAGTCAACACGAGGTTAAAGAACATTCTTTAGCAAAGCTCAATGAGCAATGGGCAAAGTCAAAAGATTTGCTACCCTTTATGAAAACGTATCAAATTCATTCAGCTACTTTTGAAACTGGGGTCTTGGAAAACAAGGCTGTTTTATATCGGTTAGCGGAATTAAAAAATAAATACGATTTGAATATTGGGATTACAACTACAGGGGCGAATCAATCTGAGGTCTTAAGGAAAGCACTGGAAATAAATGTTGAAGGAGAAGAATTATTTAATTTATTCCAAGTGACTTATAATGTGTTTGACCAAAGCCTTGCTAATATAGCTGAAGATATTTCTAATCAGAATAAAAAACTGGTTATTAAAGAAGCATTGGCTAATGGGCGAGTTTTTCCAAATGAAAAATATCCGAATTATTCAGAGGTCTATGATTATTTAAATCACTTGGCTAATAAATATGAAGTTGGAATAGATGCTATTGCATTGCGTTTTTGTATGGATAGTATTCCTTGTTATCAGGTTTTGAGTGGGGCAGCTAATGAGCAACATTTGACGGGTAATTTAAAGACAACTGACTTTTATTTAGCGGAATTAGAAATATCTAAATTAAAACAGCTGGCTGTAAGTCCTGATAGCTACTGGAGAGAAAGAAAGCAACTGGGCTGGAATTAGTATCTTATTTAAGATTCAATTTTTATTATGCAAAAGAATCTAAAAAAAATAGGTTTTGGTGGTGGATGTCATTGGTGTACAGAAGCTGTTTTTCAAAGTTTGGTTGGTGTAGCAAAAGTAGAGCAGGGATGGATTGCTTCGGAAGGAAAGAATGATCGTTTTTCTGAAGCGGTGTTAGTTTACTTCGATGCCTCGGAAATTAGTTTAAAGGATTTAATTGCTATTCATTTGTATACGCACAGTTGTATGTCTAGTCATTCAATGCGAACGAAATACCGATCAGCTGTTTATACTTTTTCAAAAATGCAAAATCAAAAAGTAGAGAAAATAATTTTAGATTTACAAACCGATTTTGAAAAGCCAATTATTACGCAAAATTTACCATTTGTGTCGTTTAGAGAAAATAAAGAACGGTATCAAAATTATTATTTAAAAAATTCAGAGAATCAATTTTGTAAAAATTATATTAATCCCAAACTCAGTTTGCTAATGAATCGATTTGCAAAACATTTAAAATGACAATTTATTTATGAAAACCATACAAGTGATATTTTTCTTTTTTATTGTTTTAAGTCTCAATGCTCAAGATCGATATGTCTATGTGCAAGGTGATTATAAACATATGCAGTGGGGCGAAAGCCATTACTCTAATGATCTAGATGGATTAATAGCAATGATGAAAGATGTAGAATTGGAAGATCCTTTTTTATATGAAAAATTAGCTCCAGAGTTGGATGTATTGCAAAAGCGAAAAACAACGGCTAATATTATTTTAGGTATTGGTGGAGTCGCTAGTGTTGGAGTAATGACCGCAGGTGTACTCGCCTCTATGCCTGACGATAAACCCGGACCGCCAAGCCCTGGTTCTAATAATTCAGAGGAGCAATTCAGAGAAGGAGCTACTTATATTATTGCTGGTGGATTATTGGGCGTAATTACCTCGGTTATTTATTATCAAAAAATGGTTAAGCAAAAAGATATCTTTACTTTTACCAATCGTTTTAATCGGCTTTCAGATGGCGATAAGATAAAGTTTAGTTTGCGTCCAGAAATTGGCTTTGATCGAGGAGGTGGAGTAGGAGTGCTGGTAATGAATTTTAGATTTCAAAATCTAAATAATATTAGAATTTGAAATCGAATGAATTTCAAAAGTAAAACAACTAAAAAAATATCAAATTAAAAATAGAATGCAATTAAATCTATCGGATAAAGAATTTAAAACTCTTTTAGAGATCACCTTCTACGCTGATGCTATTCTTAATTCTATACATGAGAAAAAAGAATTCATGAGTCCAGACGTCTTAGCTTTTAAACAAAAGATTTATGATATGGCCGATGATTCCAAGCTAAGTGATTGGATCGATGATGCAAATCCCGATGACTTAGAATTGACCAGTAAAAAAGAGGAGGCGCTCATGGATAATTTATTCCGCTACGAAGAAGCAGTCTTCTGGGAAAACCTGGTGGACAAACTCGTGGAGCGAGATATGATTAAAAAATACAATTTAGGAAATGTTAAAAGAATGAGTACTGAGGAATTAGTTGAAAAAGAACAGGAGTTCAGAACAAAGTATTATGAATCGTTTCAAAGAATGGGGGTTAAGAAATTAATTTTAAAAAGATAGAAACTATTTCCTAAAAATATAACTATGTCAACTCAGCAAGAAAATACAAACACGACTAAATCTAAAAAGAAAACGCCCAAATGGCTCAAAGCTCTTGAAGCGCAGAGTTGGCAGGCGGAGTTGCTGATTTCTGGTTTGGTTGTTACGGGTTTGCTGCAGGCTCCGTCGTATTTTGTCGATTGGATGGAAGGCTATATTTTTGAGTCTACAGAGTTT
>JBGCDT010000235.1:0-3352 GCA_045105695.1 Saprospiraceae bacterium
AACCCTGGGGTTTACATCTGGATGTATAAAGCGAAGGTGGAGACTTGTCACCGACAAATGGAGTTGAGTAAGACTGGAGATGTGACGATTATGAGATAGAGCGATATTATTATAAAAAGAACTCGCGCTGTGATTTTTGAAATCGCAGCGCGAGCTTTTTTATTAATGCTTTATAGAATCCAAATACAACTCCTCCACCTTAGCTCTTGCCCAAGGTGTTCGTCTTAGAAACTTCAAGCTGGATTTTATCGAAGGATCACTAGTAAAGCAGCGGATATTAATCTCTCGCCCCAGTCGTTCAAAACCGTAGCGATTGACGAGGTATTCTAATATATCAGCGAGTTTGATACCGTGTAGTGGATTGTTTGGTTGTTTTTCCATAAGCTGTTTATTTCATTAATCTGCATCCATTTATTATCTCCGTCTGTCTTTCAGCATCTCACCGGAACTAGTTACCGAATACCGGATACCGTCTTTATTTCAGATCCTCATCCAATTCTTTCCTAGGAATCATCTCCTCCCGTTGTGAAGTTTCCCAAACGAAGTGAGCAATAATCGTAGCCGCCTGCTTCAAGTCATCTTCCACCAATTGATCCCAGTTGTCCATATTAGAATGATGCGTTCTGGAGAAATAGTGCATTGGCTCTTGAATAAATTGAAAACCAGGAATCCCAACGCCATCGAAAGGCAAGTGATCGGTTCCACCTGTATTACTGAGGGTAACCGTAGAAGCTTCTAGTTCATCAAAGGGAGCTAGGAACTCTCTGAAAATTGGAACAACGTCATTATTCCCCTGAGTGTAAACACCACGAACTTTACCCGTTCCATTATCTAGGTTGTAATAAGCAGAAACTTTCTTCTGAGCAGGTTTCAATGACTGAGGAGTCCAACCTAAAGAATCAAAAACAGCGTAGTGTTCTCCCACATAGTTTCGTGAGCCGTGAAGCCCCTGCTCCTCCCCTGTCCAAAGCGCCAATCGCAAAGTTCTTCTTGGACGAACGCCAGTTTCTTTAATCGTTTCTAACAATACTCTTGCAACTTCCATCATCACAGCAGAACCTGCTCCGTTATCTGTTGCACCAGTCCCAGTGTGCCAGGAGTCGAAGTGCGCTCCGAAGATGACCACTTCGTCCTTCAGATCTGTTCCTGGAATCTCTGCGATGATGTTATGTTCCATACCATCGGCATTGGTATACCTAGATTTAAAATCTACATTTAAAGTAACTGGAATCCCCTTGTTCATCAATCTAAAAATACGATTGTAATGTTCTACAGATAAAGTCATTTGCGGAACGACTTTCTTACCTTGGTTACGCGCACGACCCTCGCCAGTACGAGCACCAGAGACGAATACCGTCCCCAGATCACCTTTATAACTACGATCCAAAACCGCAATCGGTCCTTCCTCTTCCAGCATTTTCCAAATTTCTTTGTTTAGTGAAAAACCACCAGCGCGATTTCTACGACGAGGCCTTGGGGTAGGCATTCCAGCATTGGCCATCTTCAGCAAACCTTCTGCATCTAATCTTTTACCCATTGGATTTTTTGGAAATTTGACATCTCTAATCGTATCCATCAAAACAAATTTTCCTTTAAGCTTTCCTCTGTACTTATCAATGTCCTCCGCTTCTTCGATATCTAGATAGATCACTTCTCCAGCGCCAGAGACAGATGGCGACCAAGCTTTTGGATAAGCCATCACCGGCCAGTAAGTTGGATCGGTAGCGTGCATTTCAAAATGGCTCATTTCCCAACCTCTTCCGAAAGGGCCCCACTCGTCGAGGTGAACATTTTGCATTCCCCAGTCTTTCAATTCTTTTTGAGCCCAGGTCGTTGCTCGATCAAGCCCTGGCGAACCAGTAAGCCTTGGCCCATATACATCACAGATATAGGAAGCGATTTCCATGACCTGGCTTTGGTCCATTCCGTGTTTTTTTATGATGTCTACAGTTTCTGTAGGTTTGTCTTCAGACTCACTTTTAGGTTTGTCTTGAGCTTGTAAGCTTATTGTTAGAAAAGTAAAAAGGAGTAAGTAGAGTGTGTTCTTCATTTTTTTGTTTTTTAATTTTTTGTGAAATTAGGAAAATGGTTGGAGAAACTATGGTTGGCTCTATGAAAAGCTCGCGCTGCGATTTAAAAAAATTGTCAGTGGTGTTCCAACTCCTCGGGACAGCAAGCCTCTGACAATTGAAGCAAAAAGTTCGCGCTGCAACTTCCAAAAGTTGCGGTGAGAATTCTTTTTGATACAGAGAGAGAAATATGAGAAACGCATCCTGCCTCGAAAAAGAATTTTCACCGCCCCCTGAAAGGATCAGCGCAAACTTTTCTTAGTTACAATTTAGTCAGCCAAAAGTCTCCCCAAGATTTCTCTCCCTCATTCTCTTGTCCCTTTAAACCAAATGATTACCTTTGGACTTCTTGTTTAACAAACACTTTATTGCAAAATTTGTTAATCCAACAATAACAATTTCGCAAAAGCTAATACTAGAGAATTACTCGTATGGATCCAATACTATCCAAAGCCTTCCTCGTTCTTTTCGTAGGGATGTTTACTGTCTTCGTCATTTTGTCTTTAGTCGTGCTCAGCGGCAAAGCGCTGATTTCGGTCATCAACCGTTACTTTCCTTTACCACCTGAGAAAGTAAAAAAAGTACGCAAAAGACCTCCTGTCCAAATTATTAAAACAGCCAACACTAAAAAGTTAGCAGCCATAGTCGCTGCCGTAGAAGAGGTGACCAACGGACGGGGAACCATTACAAGCATCGAGCGAGTCTAATCCGTTAAGTTCAAGTATCAAATGTCAAGTAATCAAATTCAAATCCTTCGAGATGCAGGATTCAAAGTACCGAGTGAAGTTTTAGTAAAAAGAACTGAGCGAAGTAAAAGTTAAAAGTCTCAAAAAACCGAGCGAAGTTAAAAGTTAATAGTCAACAGTTAAAAGTCAAAAAAAATGGGAAGAGAAATAAAATTTTGCCTCGTCTACCGCGACATGTGGCAATCCTCTGGGAAGTACATGCCCAGAGTGGATCAGCTTTGTAAAGTAGCTGAACCGATTGTCGAAATGGGTTGCTTTCAAAGGGTAGAAACAAACGGTGGAGGATTTGAGCAAATCAACCTGCTCTATGGCGAAAACCCAAACCATTCGGTTCGACAATGGACCACTCCTTTCAATAAAGCAGGTATTCAAACGCAGATGCTGGAGCGTGGACTAAACGCCATTCGTATGAGTCCCGTCCCTGCGGACATCCGTCGATTGATGTTTATTGTAAAGAAAAAGCAAGGGACAGATATCTCTCGTTCTTTTGATGGATTGAATAACCCAGAAAACCTTCGTCTCTCTTTCGAGTATGCA